>CAIXKV010000129.1 GCA_903920145.1 uncultured Rhodospirillales bacterium | reverse complement strand
GCGCCCGCCCGGCGTCTGATACCGGCGAGCCCTGATACTGACACATCGCCGGTCCTCGGGCCGCGACGGCGGCCCCGCGTCCTCGTGGACGCGAAGCCAAGGGCGCGGATGCGCCCGCCCGGCGTCTGAGGGCAGCCTTGATAAGTCACCATCAAGGCTCGATGGTCTCATCCACAGGACCGTAAACAGCATAGCGGTTTTTTCCCGCACGTTTTGCGCTGTACATGGCTTCGTCTGCTTGGCGTAGGGCGCAGGTGAGGTCACCGCATCCGGCGGGACACAAGGCCACTCCGATACTACACCCGATACCGTCGCCGATTCTTCCGATGGCGGCAACGATACGATGGGCGATTGATGTGGCGAGCGTTTCAATTGCGCTCTTCGGTGCCACGAGAAAAACGGCAAACTCATCGCCGCCCATGCGTCCGGCGATATCCTTTTCGCGAACGACGGATCGCAAGGCATCGGCGGCTTCCACCAGAACGGCATCGCCGCGATCATGTCCGAGGGTGTCGTTGACCCGTTTGAACCCGTCAAGATCAATAAACAGCACTGCAACCGACGAACCATCCAGGGCGCTGCGCGCACGGAGGGCTTCCGCTCGATCGAGGAAAAGGGCCCGGCTGGGCAGACGGGTTAGATGGTCATAGCGAGCTTTATCAAGTTGGAGGCGACTTTCCACAACCTGGGTTCCAAGCACTTCATTGGAGGCTGCCAGTTCCTGGGCATGGGCTACGGTTCGCAGATAGACTCGATTGATTTCTCGCAGATAACCAAACAGCAAGACGCACGACGACACCAAGGCGTCAAATCGGCCAATGTACCAACCAACAGATAAACGGGTACCTCCCGCCATAGTTACCGCATTATCACAAAGCAGTGCAACCAGAGCAACCCCGATCCATAAGGGAAGGGCTGTTCGAAATCCGGTAATCCACCACAGCAAGGTCAGTCCAGTAGCCGTCACGATCTCAATAAGAGGAGCAACACCAGACAAAGTTATTTGATTAAAGTCTCCATTAACATCGAGGATGGGTAAATAATCACTGAATATTGTGACGGTGATCAAACTGGCAACCATCAATCCAAGCATGTAACCGATGGCGCGACGAGCGGCCCGCACCGGATCTGAGACCAGTCGGCCTGGCCGGTACCATTCGCTGACCGTGTAAAGCAGCATGCCCACTGCCGGGCCGAGGTGCCACAGTACCCATAACCAGATCGTGGTTTGGGTTCCGCCGGGCAGCAGACCATAGGGCGCGAACATGCCTGGGAAGGATAAAAACTGTGCAAAGAGAATGATCGCGGTATACAGGCAGCCACAGCCCAGCCAAAGCAAAGCAACACACCGAGTCCCACGGAAATGGCTAAAAATCAGGTAGGCGGCGATGCTGTGGGCGAGGATGACAGCCGTTTGGTAAGCGGGAATGAAGGCCGAAATTTGGAGCCACTTGGCATCGGCGACTGGAATCAGCCCCGCAGTGACCGCGATCAAAAACAAAGAGAACCACAGGGCTTGTTGCCGTTGTTCCGGTGTGGTGGGCCGAGTTGACGGCGAAGCGCCAATCCCTTCGCTGATGCTTGTCGTCATGCGCGCCCCAGTCCCATCATCAAACCCCGGTCGAACGCCAAACATATTTATGAATATCCCGTAAAAGCCTGCGGTGATTCCTAAAATATCAATAGCATCAAGCACAAGCAAATGATCTGGATGACGCGTCCTGGTTGTCGCAGGCAGATGCTTGTAACTCATTGTTTTTAAACAAAATTAAATGAACTCGCGAGGAGTGTTCAAGCCCGATGCAGAAACGCCGGCCCCCATTGACGGCACCAAACCAAAATGGTTAGCTCTCACTGGAATTACCAGAGTTCCAAGGAGGGTGACCGATGCCTATTATGATTGCAGGTCTCTTGCTTCAGGTCGTGTTGATTGCTCATGCGGTTCAAACCCGGCGGGATCGCATTTGGGTTTATGTCTTAATTCTCCTTCCGGTTGCCGGTGCCCTGGCCTATATGTTGGTCGAACTGGTGCCCGAGTTTCTCGGCACCCGCCGGGTCCGTCGCACCCTCAACACCGTTTCCTCTTTGGCGGATCCCGACGCTCGGATGCGTGAACTTTTGAAGCGATCCGAAATCGCCAACACCGTGGAAAATAAGAAGGCCTTGGCCGATGAATATATCGCGCGGGGGCGTGCCGCAGAGGCGGTCTCCATCTATCGGGATTTGCTTCAGGGCATCCACAAGACTGAGCCGGATCTGATGCTGGGCTTGGCCACCGCCGCATTCCGGGCTGACGACTTCGCGACGTGCCTTGTCACTCTTGATGCTTTGCGCGCGGCCAATCCCGATTTTCATTCGGCAGATGGCCATCTGCTGTATGCCCAATCCTTGGAGAGATTGGGACGGCCCGAGAGCGCGGAGCGCGAGTATGCGGCTCTTGTTGACTACCACACTGGCGCCGAAGCCGCCTACCGCTATGGTCTGTTGCTCCAGTCCCTAGGTCGGGAGGATGCTGCTCGGCTTCAATTTATACAGATCATGCGTTATTTCGAGCGGAGCAGCACTCTTTATAAAGAAGAGAATCGCTCATGGTATAATCTGGCCAAGGAGAAGCTGTAATACCGGGGCTCCACGCGCCCGGCGTCTGAGAACGGCCTTGAGGTCTCAACATCAAGGCCCGGTAGTATAAGCCAAGGCCGGCTCGATGATCTTCAAGCCCTATATCTCAGCAAAAACATACAGACGGTTTCTTCGACCACGATCTCAGTGGACGGAAGCGCGATGTCTTGGCCGAGAACCCGTGGCCACAAGGTCGATTCGTTGAGAAGGCCGATGAAGTGCTGGGCTGCCAATAACGGGCGGGAGCAGTTAAGAACACCGAGAGCGGTGAAATAAGATAGGCTCTCTTCAAACCGCTTCAGGTAAGGTCTCAGGAGGGACTCAAAGGCGACGGCAATCCACGGGAACTGTCGAGCATCAGCGATTATCATCCGAACCAATCCAACATATTCAGGTGGTGATTGAAAATCTAACACTGACCTAGCGATGAGACGTAGCACATCTTCAATATCGCCTTGGGTCTCAATCCCAGGAGGAAAGGCGCTGCCAAGTTGGGTCGAGGCCCGGTGAAGCATTTCGCGGAAGATTTCATCTTTGTTTGCGAACTGATTGTAGAGCGTGCGCCGCGCCACGCCGGCTTCCTCCGCCAACTCATCCATGCTGCCGCCTGCAAAGCCGCGTTTCAGGAATACGCGCTCGGCGGCGCTGATGATGGCGTCGCGTGATCCTTTCCGTGGGGCTGGTGGAGCCTCCGTGTGTGATGCCGGCGAGCCATAAAATGACGCAGTGCCGGTATCGGGCCGCAACTGTGACGGCGGCCCCGCGTCCTCGTGGACGCGAAGCCAAGGGCGCGGATGCGCCCGCCCGGCGTCTGAGGGCAGGCTTGATGAGTCAACATCAAGGCTCGACGGTATGAGTTGTTGCATCGAAACACCATTGAATTGCACCATGTAGTGCATTATAGTCTACAGATAAGTGCAGCGCAAGGCCGCTTCGACGGCCTCTCTACGTCTCGCGACGCTGGAGGTGTCACCAATGTCCCGTTATCGCATCCCGTACCCGAGGGCGCAGAGGCGCTCGTCCGGGGTCTGAGGGCCGGGGTCTGAGGGCCGGGGTCTGAGGGCAGCTTTAATGTGTCAACATTAAAGCTCGGTGGTCTGATATCCGCGTGAGGGCTGGAAGATGAGTACAAAGATCAGAGAGGTACTGGCGCGATTGCTGGCTGCATCTATGGTAATCGCAGTGATCGAGGGTGGGATGATGGCGGCGTTGCACGCCGAACAGGCATCACCTGTCGGTTTATGGTTGACTGAAAACGGGGAAGGCGCCATCGAAATCTTCTGGTGTGGCAAGAAGCTCTGCGGAAATCTTGTTTGGATGGGTGGCGGCGACTCTGTCTCGGGGGCCGTAAGCCAAGCCGGCATGCATGACCGGCGCTCTGCTCGACCCGACCGTTCCTTGTGCGGCCTCAATATTCTTCGCGATTTCACCCCCGAGGATGACGGCAAGACCTACGGCGGCCACGTCTACAACCCCAGAGACGGACATATCTATACCGCCGAGATGATTGCAGAAAGTGCGAATATTTTGAAACTTCGGGGATATCTTCTGATTTCACTCCTCGGACAGACGCAACATTGGACGCGCGCTCCGGCCGAATTCCAGCAACGATGCCGACTTTCATCAATCGAACAGAGCAATTGACGGGAAAACGTCACCCAAAGACGTCGGGCAAGCGTGTCCGCCGAATCACTTAAGGAGTGCCTCTAATCATGGCCAAGCTTGAAATCATCACGCGCCACCCTTCGACGCAGAGCCGGTCTCAAACGCTCCTCTTCGTTCATGGCTCGTACACGCATGCGGGCATTTGGGATGTGAACTTTCTGCCCTACTTCGCCGACCTGGGCTATACCGCCCATGCCGTCAGCTTGCGCGGCCATGGCGGCAGCGAAGGGCAAGCACTGCTGCCTTGGCTGAACATGGCTGACTATGTCGAGGATTTGAAGGAAACCATTGACCGTATCGGCGGTGAGAGCGTGCTGATCGGCCATTCCATGGGCGGGATGGTGGTGCAGCGCGTCCTGCGGTCAGGCATACCTGCGAAGGGGGCTGTTCTGATGGCCTCGGTTCCGCCCTACGGCATGTGGGATGCATCCATGGGCATGCTGTGCCGCGATCCATTACTGGTCCATCAACTCGGCATGCTGATGACGTTTGGTCCGGGCATCATCGACATTACCGACGTCCGCCGGGCCTTATTCTCGGATCGCGTGCCGGATGCCGAGTTGATGCGATATGAATCGCTGTTCCAGAGAGAATCCCAGCGGGTCTTGATCGACCTGTTGGCGTTCGATCCGTTCTCCTGGCAGCCGGATGCCACGCTCCCGGTGTTGGTTCTGGGAGCCGCCAATGACGCTTTTCTGACCCGATCTCAGGTTGAAGACACCGCCCGTTTCTTCGGCACATCCGCCACCATTTTTCCAGACATGGCGCATGGCATGATGCTCGAACCAGACTGGCGTGCGGTTGCCGATACCATTGCAACATGGCTGGGGGGTTTCTAGGCCGTCTGATACCAGCGCGCTTTAATGTTAACCCATTAAAGCGGCTCTCATACCATCAAGCCTGTCCTCGGACGCCGGGTGGGCGCGTCCGCGCCCCTGGCTTTGCGCGGCATGGGAGAGCGCCATCGACGGAGTGGGAAGGCCTTCTGGCCGGATTTATCCAGGAGATCTGGGAGGGTCATGGTCAGGATTCGGATGGACGGCGCGGCACGTCGGCGCCAGATTGTCGAGGCGGCGATGCCGTTATTCGCCCGTAAGGGCTTTGACGGCGTCACCACCAAGGAGATTGCGGCGGCTGCGGGGGTGTCTGAGGGACTGGTGTTCCGACACTTCCCAACCAAGTCGGCGCTCTATCAGGAAATTTTTCAACTCGGATGTCTGGCCGATCCCGACCTGATGCGATTGGCATCGCTGCCGCCGTCGACGGACACCTTGATATTAATAACCTATGCCATGCTTCACCATCTGGTTTTGGGGGTGTTTGGCAAGCATGAGCTGATAGTAACGCGACAAAGGTTGGTCCTAAACAGCATGATTGAGGATGGTGAATACGCACGAATCCACTTTTCCGAGATCGAACGTCAGTTTCTACCTGTCTATACGGATAGCCTGCGCGCGGCACAGCAGGCCGGGGATGTGCGTTCGGACAGCCCAGCACCGGTCAACGGCATGTGGTTCGGTGCTCATGTGGCGGCGCAGATCGCCCATGGTCGGCTTTCGGGTCGTGGAGTCTTTTCCTATCAGGGCGACATCGACGTGGTGGTGGCTGAGGCCGCCCGGTTCATCCTTCGGGGCATCGGTCTGCGCGACGAGGTTGTTACGGCACCGTTCGATTTGCGGCGCCTCGCTCTGTTCGCGGACTGCCTTTGGTGGGAGAGCAGGAACACCGTCCGCACGGGCTTCTCTGATACCATCGGGCCTTGATGGTGACTCATCAAGGCTGCCCTCAGACGCCGGGCGGGCGCATCCGCGCCCTTGGCTTCGCGCGCATGGGCGCGCGGGGCCGCCGTCGCGGCCCGAGGACCGGCGATGTGTCAGTATCAGGG
>CAIXKV010000128.1 GCA_903920145.1 uncultured Rhodospirillales bacterium | reverse complement strand
GACTCATCAAGGCTGCCCTCAGACGCCGGGCGGGCGCATCCGCGCCCTTGGCTTCGCGCGCATGGGCGCGCGGGGCCGCCGTCGCGGCCCGATACCGGCGATGTGTCAGTATCAGGGCTCGCCGGTATCAGACGCCGGGCGGGCGCATCCGCGCCCTTGGCTTCGCGCGCATGGGCGCGCGGCGGCGGTCGCCGCCGATACCAACGGCACGGATCATTGTCTAGGGCCGTTGGTCTTACCTCGAATTGGGTTCTCCGGCCTGTCCGTCGCGATGCGGTGGCAGTCAGGTGGCAGGAGGATTTTTGGAATGATCGTCGCCCGCATGTGCGGCGCGGCGGTTGTGACGGCGGCACCCCTGGAGGCCGACGTCCCACCCTGGCGGACCCGCAGGGTTCGCCTTGACCGTAAGGAGCGTATCGTATGACTGTAATCGTATCGCTGGCCGCCGAGCCGCGTCAGCGGGCCGGCAAGGGGACCGCCCGCCAGACCCGCCGGGCAGGCCGCATTCCTGCCGTTATCTATGGCAACAAAGAAACGCCGGTGATGATCTCGTTGGATCTCAACACCTTTTTCAAGCTGATCCGGAAGCCCGGCTTCTTTACCCATCTGTTTGATATCACGGTGGATGGTGCGATTCACCGGGTGTTGCCTCGGGATGTGGCGTTTGATCCCGTGACCGATGTTCCGATCCACGCGGATTTCCTGCGGGTTTCCGCAGATACCAAGATCACCGTGTCCGTGCCGGTGCTGTTCGTCAACCAAGACAAGTCGCCGGGCTTGAAGCGGGGCGGGGCGTTGAACATCGTTCGTCACGAGATCGAGCTGCTGTGCGACGCCAACGCCATTCCCGAGCATGTGGTGGTCGATCTGGAGGGCGCCGATTTGGGGGCGTCGATCCATTTCCACTCGATCAAGCTGCCCGAAGGGGTGGAGACCACCATCGCCGAGCATGACTTTACAGTGGCGACCATCGCCACGCCGTCGGGTCTGCGCTCCGAGGCCGGAGAAGGCGAAGCCAAGGCGTAAAGCCGGGGATTGTTCATGTTACTGCTGGTCGGCCTCGGCAACCCTGGGGCAGAGTATGCCGGCAATCGTCACAATATCGGCTTCATGGCGGTGGACGAGATCGTCCGCCGCCATGGGTTCGGCCCGTGGCGGCGGCGCTTTCAGGCTATGGTCGCCGAAGGTACGGTTGCCTTGTCCGGCGGTGGCACCGAAAAGGTGCTGGCCGTGGAGCCCCAGGGCTATATGAACCTGTCGGGTCAAGCGGTGGGCGAGGCCGCGTCTTATTTCAAACTTCCCTCGGATCGCGTGGTGGTGTTTCACGACGAATTAGACCTGCCGCCGGGCCGTCTGCGGGTCAAGCGCGGTGGCGGGGCTGGCGGCCATAATGGTTTGCGCTCCATCGACGCGCATCTTGGCCAGGACTATTGGCGGGTGCGCTTGGGTATCGGCCATCCCGGCGCCAAAGACCGGGTTCACGGCTACGTTCTTCATGACTTTGCCAAGGCCGACCGGAGCTGGCTGGAGCCGCTGCTGGAAGCCTGTTCCGAGGCGTTCCCATTGCTGGCCGCAGGCACGGCGGACAAATTCATGAACCGCGTTACGGTTCTGACTCAGCCACAACGACCGAATGGTTCTGGAACGGCTAGCCCTGGTGGCGAGTGATCCGATCGGGAACGTCTTCAACCGGGAACGTCTTCAACGCCCATGAAAGGTGTCAACTACAGGTTGGTGCCAGGAGGCTTCCCCTCGCAGGGATTTGCGTAAGCTGATGAGTTTGTGATGCAACGACAGTATTAAAAATTAGCGTCGTTTTGATTGTGTTTATCTCTGTATGTATTGTTCTGGTATCCTATTGTATGTTATGAAGGAGTTCTGTCGCAGGCTATGATTGCCTTTACATTGCCAATTACGGGGTGTTATAATCCGGCCCGATGTAATAGGAAGGTTTATTGAGTCTCGGTGATTCACGAGATGCGCCGGAGGGCGTCGCTTCCGTCTGGGAGTGGGCCTTGGTGCTAAGGATAAGGGGTTCTGCTAAAGTCACTGATCGGTGGGCCAAGCGGGGGGCTGGGCTCTTGGCGTCGTCGCGGGGCCGTAGTTGATTCGGTTGATTTTGCATAACGCCTAACGATTCGCTACGCGTCATATTAGGCTCAGGCTTATAGGCGCGCTTTCCTTGATTTCAACCACAACCGATAGCGAGTGGGGGTCGGCGGTCGTCTCGTTCTGCTGGGCGCATGAGAGCGCAAGTCCGGAGTCTGCTCGCAGGAGGAGATGTAACATGGATAGCCATCATTTGCCCTCTCATGACGTGGGTGCGCAACCGCCTATTCCACAGGGGATTCCCGACCCCAGCGCACCAGAAACCACGGCGCATGATATGTTGCGCTATCCAGGGATGCAAGAGGCCTTGAGCTTGTGCATGCCAAACGAGTATGAAGCGCACAGGGACATGACCGACGAGGAGCTGCGGACTATGGTTCGTAACGTCGGTGACCTGCTGTTCGGTCGCTGATAGCACCGTTCTCGCGGAATTCGTCTTTATTCTCTCTTGAGGCCGACGGGTGCCTGTATGAGCGCCCGTCGGTGGTGTTGCGTCATGACGATAATTGATAAAATTCAAGCTAATTGTGATGTTGACTCTTGCGATCGTTGCGGTGGTCAGTGTCTTGTTTACCCAATGGGGGGTGGCTTGCGACGTCCATGACAGATATGAGTCTGCCGAGAGGGGGAATGCAAAAAAAGTATGCCCCAAAATGCCGATGAAATGGGGGGACTACTGTTCATATGATACCGGCGATGTGTCAGTATCAGGGCTCGCCGGTATGAGCCCCTGGCGTTTTCCCTATAGACAAACTCACCGCTCCTCGTCGTGCAGGGCCCTGAGGATGGTGCAGTCTGCCACTCGCTGGCCTGAACAGGCGGCGATGAGGGTTTGGAATTGGGCCTTGAGGGCGGTCAAGTCCTGGATGCGCTGTTCGATGGCTTCCAGGTGGGCTTGGGCGATGTGCGAGGCTGTGGTGCAAGGCTGATCGCGGCTGCGGTCGAGAAGCAGCAGTTCGCGGATGGCTTCCAGGCCGAGGCCGAAGTTTCGTGCCCGACGAATAAAGGTCAGGCGGTCCCGATGAAGTGGGCTGTAGAGCCGTCGGTTGCCGCCGCTGCGCGGGGGCTCGGGGAGAAGGCCGATGGTCTCGTAATAGCGGATCGTCGTGATCTTGATTCCGGTCAGGACGGAGAGCTGGCCGATGGCAAAAGAATCCACAGTCATGTCGTAATCCCCCCTTGCTCCTCCAGCGACTAGAGATCGTACACTGGATCCAGGTGAAATAGGGAGGGATCGGGATCGTCATGGGGATCAAAAACATTGCCGCTGTCACGGCCATTGCCGCCGTTACGATTCTGGTCAGCCCGGCCATCGCCGAAGCGCAAACCCAAGGGGCGGGAGGGACCGGAACCACGGTGATCGAAACGCCAAAGGATGTTCTGGAACCTCTGAATCGGGCTTTGTTCGGCTTTAACAGCACGGTGGTTGACTATATCGTGGACCCGTTGGCATCGGGTCTGGGGGCTGTGACACCGCCATTGGTTCAGCGTTTGGGCTCCAACCTTTACGAAAATATCAGCGAGCCGGAATTCGTTTTCACCAATTTGCTGGCCGGTCATCCGTGGGATGCGGCGGTATCGGTGGGGCGATTCGCGGTCAATAGTACTCTTGGGCTTGGCGGCCTATTTGACGCAGCCACGCCGTTGGGGCTGAAACGGCGGGTGACCGAGGTCAGCGAGGCCATGTGCAAGGTTGGCATTCCGCCCGGTCCCTATCTGGTTTTGCCGTTGATCGGCCCGACCAATGTGTTCAGCGGTGGTCTGTTGGGCGCCGCGCTGGCTGCCGAATGGTACGCCCTGAGTCTGGTTTCGGCGGCATTGGCGGCGGGAGATGCCGTTTTCGATGTCAGCGTATCGGTGGCCAGTTTGCGTCACGTCCGAGACCTGCCCGAGGACCAGTCCCATGATCCTTACACGGCTCAACAGAAAGACTTCTGGGATTACGTCAAGTCGGGTTGTGCGTCCTGAAGAGAGGGAGGGGGCTATGGGGGTCGTCAAGAAAGCCGGATGGAAAAGGCTGGGGGTGATTGTGGGGGTGCTGTTGTCTCCGCTGTTGGTTGATCCCGCGGCCGCTCAAGGTGCGTCCTCGCCGTCGATGGTGCGCCAGGCGGTGGTCGCTTCACCGACGCCGGTACGAGTCGTTTATCCCCACGAGTTGATGACATTCCGGGAGCGGTTCGAGATGTGGCGTCAAATGCGGGCCGCCAAGTCGCCGGATGAACGGTTCGAGCTATGGGCCGCCAAGCACGCCGAGTTGGAAAAACGAGCCGCCGAGCAGGGGGTCGTGCTGAGGGATCATGGTCCGATGATGATGGAGGGAGGGATGATGGACGGCGGACGGATGGCCTCCGGCCACTCGGATGGAGCGCCGGGACGGCCGCCCGGTTGGTCGTCCGGTTCGGGCGGTGGTGGGATGATGGGGCATGTGCCGCCAAGGGCTTGGTAACGCTCATCACAGAATGGCGTGCTTTGGAAATCAGGAGGCGCCCCCCATCCCGGACAAAAACGGGGCCTCGGCGTGATGGTGGCGCGCGAAAGCTCTGGTCGTTGGGAGGGCGTGTTGGGTATAACCCGGCCCCATGGCCACTGTTCGCCGGGCACGCTTTGCCCTAATCGCATTATTGACCGGAGGCGCTGCCATCGGCTTTGCGCCGATCTTCTTCCGGTTGGGAGAGCTGGGGCCGGTGGCCTCGGCTTTTTGGCGGTTGGCCTTGGCGTTGCCGGTGCTGGTGGCGTGGTTGCTGGTCGAGCGGCGGTGCTGTCCCGATCAGCGTCGCCCGTCGTCTTTGCGGGATTTCCTTGATCTTTCCGTGCCTGGCCTCTGTTTCGCCGTGGATTTATCATTGTGGCACTGGTCGTTGAACTGGACTTCGGTGGCTAATAGCACCTTATTATGTAATTTTGCGCCGATTTTTGTGACTCTTTACGGCTGGTTACTGTTTCGCGACCGCTTTACCCTCACATTTTTAACAGGCTTGGTGTTGGCGCTGGCCGGGGCTGTGGTGTTGATCGGCGCATCCTTTTCATTTGAGCCCGGACACTCGGCGGGGGATGGTTTGGCCCTGGCCAGTGCCCAGTTCTATGCCGGTTATATTCTGGCTGTAGGGCGTTTGCGTCAACGCTTCTCCACCGCGACCATCATGACGTGGAGCGGCGTTGCCGCCACTCTAGCACTCTTGGTCATCGCGGTGGGCACAGGCGAGCGGCTGCTGGCCACCACAGGCTGGGGGTGGTGGATGCTGATCGGGCTCGGGGTGTTCAGCCAAGCCATTGGCCAAAGCCTGATCACTTATGCTCTGGCCCATCTGCCGGCGGCCTTTGGTTCGGTGAGTTTATTGATGCAACCTGCCACTGCCGCGCTGTTGGCCTGGGTGACCTTGGGGGAAGCTCTGGGGCCGTGGCAGGCCCTCGGCGCAAGCGTCGTTGCGGCGGGAATCGTCGTAGCCCGGCGGGGGAGTCGGTGATACCGGCGAGCTATAACGATGACACACTGCCGGTATCGGGCCGCGACGACGGCCCCGCGTCCTCGTGGACGCGAAGCCAAGGGCGCGGATGCGCCCGCCCGGCGTCTGAGGGCAGCCTTGATGTGTCACCATCAAGGCTCGGTGGTATGAGGGAGGGGGCGTCTCATCAAGGCTCGAGGCCCATCAAGGCGCGATGGTGGTATATCACCCGCCCTAATGCCCACCTTCCAGATAGGCCGCCCGGACCTCTGGGTTGGCGAGCAGGTCGGTGCCGGAGCCCGTCAGGGTGATGAGGCCGTTGACCATGACATAGGCCCGGTGCGCCAAGCGTAAGGCTCGGTGGGCGTTTTGTTCGACCATGAAAATGGTCATGCCGTGGTCGCGGTTGATGTCGCGGACCACCTGGAAGATATGCTTCACCACCAGCGGCGCTAGGCCTAGAGAGGGCTCGTCGAGCAACAGCAGGCGAGGGCGGCTCATCAGGGCCCGACCGATGGCCAGCATCTGCTGTTCGCCACCCGACAGGGTGCCGCCGCGTTGGGTGCTGCGCTCTTTCAGTCGGGGGAAGAGCGTGAAAACCCGGTCCAGCTCATTTTGATAGCTGGCAGGGGCCGTGATGGCGCCCAGTTGCAGGTTTTCCAGAACAGTCATGCGCGGGAAAATACGTCGGCCTTCGGGGGATTGGGCGATGCCGCGCCGGACGATTTGGCAGGTGGGCAGCCGGGTGATGTCTTCGCCTTCAAAGACAATCCGGCCATAACGAGCCTGGGGGGCGCCGCACAGAGTCATCAGGAGCGTCGATTTGCCAGCCCCATTGGCGCCGATCAGGGTCACGATCTCTCCCGCCGAGATCGTCAGGTCAACCCCCTTTAAGGCTTCGATGGCGCCGTAAAAAGTGCGGATGCCGGTCATCGTCAACATGAACCCTGACCCTCCCGCCGGTTCCGATCCTCGCCGTTCGCGTCGTCTTCGCTTTCGCTTTCATCTTCTCCCAGATAGGCGCGGATCACTGCCGGGTCGTGGCGGACCACAGCCGGCGGCCCGTCGCTGATTTTGCGGCCATAGTCGAGCACCACCAGATGGTCGGAAATGGCCATCACCACGCTCATATCATGCTCAATCAGCAGTACGCCGATGCGGTGATGATCACGGATGAAGGTCAGCAATACGCTCAGGTCTGCCGATTCCCGAGGATTAAGACCCGCTGCCGGCTCGTCCAGGCACAGCAACCGGGGCTCCGAGCACATGGCCCGAGCGATTTCAAGCCGTCGTTGGGCTCCATAGGGCAGGGTGCCGGCTTGCCGGTCAGCCATCTCCACCAATCCCACCCGATCCAGCCAGTACCGGGCTCGTTCCACCGCCGCTCGCTCGGCCTGCCGGTAAACCGGCAAGCCCAGCAACCCGGCCAGCGTAAAGCCCGAGGCCCGCATCAATTTGGTGTGTTGGGCGACAATCAGATTTTCCAACACGCTCATGCCGCCGAACAGCCGGATATTTTGGAACGTCCGCGCCACCCGTGCCGTGCCGGCAATGCGGTGAGCCTCCATGCGCTCCAGTAACCAACGGTGGCCGCTATGGCTGACCGTCAGGCGTCCCACCGAAGGCGTGTAAAAGCCGGTCAGGCAATTAAACAAGGTGGTTTTCCCGGCACCGTTGGGGCCGATGATGGCGGTAATGGCGCAGTCCTGGGCGCTGAACGAGACGTCATTGATCGCAACCAGCCCGCCGAAGCGCATGCTGAGATGCTCGACTCGAAGCAAGGGCTCGGCGAAATCCTGGGGGCTGGTCATGGAGCCCCCACGGCTTCGGCATGCTGTTGGGTTGCGCTCTTGCGGGGGTGAAGCAAAATCGTTGGCTCCCGGTGGGACAGCAGGCCCCGAGGGCGCCACAGCATAATCAGCACCATTCCTGCACCGAAGCTCAACATCCGGTATTGGGCCAAGTCGCGGAACACTTCGGGCAACCCGATCACCAACAGGGTTGCGATCACCACACCGATTTGGCTGCCCATGCCGCCCAAAACCACGATGGCCAGGATGATCGCCGATTCGATGAAGGAGAAACTTTCCGGACTGATGAAGCCTTGCCGGGTGGCAAAGAACGAGCCAGCGATTCCTCCGAACATGGCGGCAATGGCAAAGGCTGCGAGCTTGATGGTGGTGCGGTTGATGCCGAGGGCGGTGCAGGCGATATCATCTTCGCGCAGAGCTTCCCAGGCTCGGCCCAGCGGCAGGCGACGAATGCGCATCGTGAACAGGTTAACCAGCAACGCCAGCGCCAGAATCAGGTAATAGAGGAAAATGATTCGGTGCAGCGGGGAGTATTGGAGCCCGAACATCTGGTGGAAAGCCACTTGACCAGAGGCCGGAGTCGCGGTGAAGTCGGCGATGCCGAAGAAGCTTGGGCGGGGAATCCCAGCGATGCCGTTCGGGCCGCCGGTCAGATCTCCCCAATTCAGTAGAATAATGCGGACGATTTCGCCAAAACCGAGGGTGACAATGGCGAAATAGTCACCCCGCAGCCGAAGCACTGGAAATCCCAGGGTCAAACCGGCCAAGGATGCCAGCAAGCCAGCCAGCGGCAGGCAAAGCCAAAAGCTGAAGCCGAAGGTTTGGGCCAGTAGGGCGTAGGAATAGGCGCCGACGGCGTAAAAGGCGACATAGCCCAGGTCGAGCAATCCGGCCAACCCGACGACGATGTTTAAGCCCCAGCCCAGCATGATGTAGGTCAGCAGCAGAATGCCGAGATCCAGTACGGCCCGGTCGGTAAAGGGCAGGAACGGTAACGCCAACGCCAGCGCCACCGCCACCGGGCCGATCAGGCGGGTGGCATCTTGGAGTCGGGCGCCCCAAAGGTCCAGGCTTCGGTCACGCTCTTGCTGGCTGCGGGGATCCTGGCGTCGGTAGAGCGCCCATAGAGTTCGGATCGCGACCACTGCGGCTCCGGCCAAGGCCAACACCCGCAGGGCTTCGGTGGGGAATGGTAGAAACCAACCGGCTCCGAGTGTCGCCAAAGCCGCCAGCAACACAGGGCCGGGTAAGCCGCTGGCCGCCACCGTCAGGCCCAATCGCCCAAGGAACACCAAAAATGCGGTCATGGCCACTTCGGCCAGATGAGGCTCGATGGTCAGGCGGCTTTGGACTTCGACGGTCCGCAGCCCCACCAACGGCAAGGTCAGCAGCAGGGCGACGAGGCCCGCCATTGCGGCGTCCTTGAGCACCGACGGCCACGCCACCAAGGCGGCTGTCTCGGAGTGTGCTGTCGTTTCAGATCCGCTCACCACGCTACACCTTTTCCAGGTCGGGGCGGCCCAGCAGGCCGGTGGGGCGGAAAATCAACACCAGCACCAGGATGACAAAGGTTGCGACGTCCTTGTACTCGACCGAAAAATAAGCCGACCAGAAGGCTTCGATCAGTCCGATCAACAAGCCGCCCAGCATGGCGCCAGGCAAAGAGCCGATCCCACCCAGGACCGCCGCCGTGAAGGCTTTGATACCGGCCAAAAAACCAATGTAAAAGTCGACCACCCCGTAATACATGGTCACCATCACCCCGGCGACCCCGGCCAAGGCCGCGCCCATGACGAAGGTCAGGGAGATCGTTCGGTCGACGTCGATCCCCAACAGGCTGGCCATCTTCATGTCCTGCTCGCAGGCGCGTTGGGCGCGGCCCAGCGAGGTTCGGGCGATGACCTGGGTAAAACCGATCATCAGCGCCACGGTTAGCGCCAGAATCAGCAGTTGGAGGGCGCTGACACTGACTCGGAACCCGCCGGCTTGGTCTGCCAGCACGATCACATCGGACATCACCGGCGGAAGCGGTTTGACTCGGGCGCCTTGGACCAATTGCACGTAATTTTGCAGGAAGATCGACATGCCGATGGCCGAAATCAACGGCGCCAGCCGAACCGAGCCCCGGAGGGGTCGATAGGCCAACCGCTCAACAGTCCAGCCATAAACGGCGGTAAACAGCATGGTCAGAATCAGGACGAGCACCACCGCCAACGGCACCCAGGTGATCCCGAGCAATCCCACAGCCAAAAAACTGATCACCGCGATAAAGGCGCCGATCATATAAATTTCGCCATGGGCGAAGTTGATCATGCCGATAATGCCGTAAACCATCGTGTAGCCGATGGCCACCAGGCCGTAGATCGCGCCGAGCGTTACCCCATTGATCAATTGTTGAAGGAAATAATCCATCGGTGGGGGGTGCGTCCCTTCTTGGCAACGACGGCCGTCGGGGGTAACCTCTTAACCCACGCCGTCGGGCAAGGGCAAGAGGCTCGTCGGTATCCGTGGCCGGTTCCGTGGCTCTTGGGGGCGGACGGGAGGGGCTGCGCAGGAGTCTTGGCGGAGAAGGTGCGATGGCAGGGCGCAATCAGAAACGGACCCTGGGCGTTTGCGTTGTCCTGGTTTGGCTGTTGGCCGGTTGTGCGGGCTCGGGCGATGGATCTCCGATGTCGGCCAAGCGGATGACCTGTGATCGGATGTGCGATCACGATTACGAGTCATGCACCGACAGTTTCGGAGCGCGGACGGGGGGGAGCAGCGGCGGAGCGTTCGGCGTCGGGATCGGGGCGACCTGTGATCGGGAGGTTCGATCCTGTCAGGATCATTGTCGGATGCTTGCTGCCGAGTCGAATTCCGATTCCGATTCTAATTCCGACTCTCAAGCCGGGTCCAAACCCGGAGAGACACACCCGGAGCGGGAGCCGAAGGCGCCATGATGCGAGGCTGGACGGTTGGATGGGGTGCGCTGGTCATCCTGTCGCTGATTGCGGTGGGGGGGGCGAGGCCTGCTGGGGCGGAGTCTCTGGCGCCCGATGGGGGCGGGAACGGAGGTGTGGCCGGGCTCTCGGGCGAGGTGCCGACCGGGCGGACGCAAATCATGATGTCGTTTGCGCCTGTGGTCAAACGCACGGCGCCAGCGGTGGTTAACATCTTCACCAAGACGGTGGTGCAAGAGCGGCCTTTGGCGCCTTTCCTGGATGATCCGGTGTTCCGGCGCTTTTTCGGCGACGGCCAGTCCCTCGGCGTGCCTCGGGAGCGGGTTCAGAACTCGTTGGGCTCGGGAGTGATCGTGAGCGCCGACGGTTTGATCGTGACCAATCACCATGTGATTAAGGGCGCCGATCAGATCACGGTGGTTTTGAGCGACCGACGCGAATTCGAAGCCAAGGTGGTCACGGATGATCCCAGAGTGGATTTGGCGATGTTACGCATCGCGGTCGGCGTTGAGCGACTGCCCTTCCTGCAATTACGCGACAGTGACGAGGTGGAAGTCGGCGATCTGGTGCTGGCCATCGGCAATCCCTTTGGCGTGGGGCAGACCGTGACCAGCGGCATCGTTTCGGCGGTGGCGCGAACGGCGGTCGGGGTGTCCGACTACAGCTTTTTCATTCAGACCGATGCCGCCATCAATCCCGGCAATTCCGGCGGGCCGCTGGTCACGCTGGATGGCCGGGTTGTCGGAATCAACGCGGCGATTTATTCTCAAAGCGGTGGGTCCATCGGTATTGGCTTTGCCATTCCCGCCAATATGGTTCGGGCGGTGCTGGCGGCTGTAACCAGCGGTGGCAAGCCGGTTCGGCCTTGGTTGGGGCTATCCGGTCAGGCTGTGACGGCAGAATTGGCGGCGTCGCTTGGGTTGGTGCGGCCAGCGGGCGTGTTGATCAAGAGCGTGGATCCGCGAAGCCCGGCGGCCCGGAGTGGTTTGAAGATTGGCGATGTGGTGATCAGCGTCAATGGCCATGCCGTTGACGATCCCGAGGCGCTGTCCTTTCGGGCCGCCACGGAGCCAGTGGGAAGTCATGTTACCTTAAACGTGACGCGACGTGGGGTTGAACGCACCGTTGAGTTCGTCTTGATCGCTCCGCCTGAAGACCCGCCCCGTCAGGTGACCACGCTGTCTGGACACAATCCGTTGGCCGGAGCCACTGTTGCCAATCTGTCGCCGGCCTATGCCGAAGAGATCGATTTCACCGGCCCACCTCAAGGGGTGGTGATCGCCGATGTCGCTCAGGGCAGTCCGGCGGGGCGGGTCGGATTCCAGCCGGGCGATGTGTTGCTGCGGGTGGATGATCGCGATATCGGCGAGGTGCGCGACCTGAGAACGGCGTTGGCCGCAGGCAATGGTCAGTGGCGGATTCGCTTGAGGCGCGACGATCAGGTGATTGATACGACACTGCGCTGGTAGGGTGGTGCCGCCTTCTTGACCTCAAGGGGGGGGCGGGCAGAGCGTCCGAAACGGTCTTCATCTTTGCGCCTATGGGGAGCGGCATGACCCTGTTCGAGTCCCAGGCCCCGCGCCCTTTGGCTGATCGGTTGAGACCGCAAACCCTGTCCGAGGTGGTCGGGCAGGATCACCTATTGGCGCCTGATGCGCCCCTAGGCCGGATGGTGGCTGCGGGGCGGTTGGTGTCGATGGTGTTGTGGGGGCCGCCGGGTTGCGGCAAGACCACTGTTGCTCGGTTGTTGGCCGAACAGGTCGATTTGGAGTTTGTGCCGCTTTCGGCGGTGTTTTCAGGGGTGGCCGATCTTCGCAAGGTCTTTGATGGAGCCCGGCAGCGTCGGGTCGCCGGACGCGGAACCTTGTTGTTTATCGACGAGATTCACCGCTTTAACCGGAGTCAGCAGGACGGCTTTTTGCCTCATGTTGAGGACGGGACCGTGACGTTGGTGGGCGCCACCACCGAGAACCCTTCGTTCGAGTTGAACGCCGCCTTGTTGTCGCGGGCCCAGGTGTTTGTGCTCAACCGTCTCGACGAGGCGGCGTTGGAGCGGCTGTTGCTTCGGGCCGAAGCCACTGCGGGGCAACCTTTACCGTTAGAGCCCGATGCCCGGCGGGCGCTGAAAGCTATGGCCGATGGGGATGGCCGCTTTCTGCTGAATCTGGTTGAGGATTTGTTGGCGCTGCCAGCGTCACCGCTCCTTGATACCCACCGACTGATGGCCACGGTTCAGCGTCGGGCACCGCTCTATGATAAAGCCCAAGATGGGCATTATAATCTTATCAGTGCCCTTCATAAGGCGCTGCGCTCATCCGATACCGACGCCGCCCTGTATTGGTTGGCCCGGATGCTGACGGCGGGAGAAGACCCGCGTTTTGTCGCGCGTCGGTTGGTTCGGTTTGCCAGCGAAGATGTCGGGTTGGCGGATCCAAGTGCTTTGCTTCAGGCTGTGGCGGCCTGGGAAACCTATGAGCGGTTGGGGAGCCCCGAAGGGGAGCTAGCCCTGGCTCAATGCGTTATTTATTTGGGGACCGCGCCCAAGTCCAACGCCGTCTATCGTGCCTTCAATGCCGCCATGGCAGCCGCGCGGGCTAGCGGTTCGTTGATGCCGCCAAAGCATATTCTCAATGCACCCACCAATCTTATGAAGACACTGGGCTATGGTGCCGGTTATCGTTATGATCATGATCTGCCGGACGGCTTTTCAGGGCAGAACTGTTTTCCCGATAACCTTGAGAGACATGAATTTTACCAGCCAGTCGAGCGGGGGTTTGAGCGGGATATTCGTCGGCGTCTTGAATATTGGGCCAGATTACGGCGGCGCGCGGCGTCGACAGAGCCCGCTTTGTCGACTCGCAGAGCGGTGGAGCCTCGAGATATCTGAGGATCGACCTGGGACTTTTGTAACATTTAGTAACGTCCCCGTAACCTTTTTGGCGGACTTATTCCCGGAGCATCATTTGAATAGGGGGAGGGGGCATCCATGCGTTTGCTCTTGGTTGAAGACGAGGGCGAACTGGCCGATCTGGTCAGGACTAAGTTGACCGGCGAGGGCTTCGCTGTGGACATCGCCGGTTCAGCCGAAGAAGCCCAAGCGGCCATGGACAGCACCGGCTATGACGCGGTGATCCTGGATCTGCGTTTGCCCGATGGCGATGGCTTGGAGGTATTGCGCGAGGTGCGGGACCGCCGGAATCAGACTCCGGTGATTGTGGTTACGGCGCGGGATTCCGTGCATGATCGGGTGCGCGGCCTGAATGCCGGTGCCGATGATTATCTGGTCAAGCCGTTTGCCCTTGAAGAGTTGGTGGCGCGGATTGCCGCCGTGCTACGTCGACCCGGTGCTGCGCTAGGGATGCGCCTGGAAGTTGCCAATTTGGCCTTTGACACGACGACTCGTGAAGTTGTGGTCTCTGGGCAGCCTTTGGTGGTGCCAAGGCGTGAGTTGGCGGCGCTTGAGTTGCTGATGCGGCGGGCCGGTCGGGTGGTGACCAAGGACGCCCTGGAGAATGCGGTGTACTCCAACGGCGAGGAGACCGAATCCAACGCCATCGAGTCCCACCTGTCACGTCTGCGCAAGCGGCTGCGGGAAGCCGGCGCCGGAGTGGCGATTTTGGGGGTTCGGGGTGTCGGCTACATGTTCCGGGCGGCGGTGGAGGCGTAGGCCATGCTCCAAACGGCCTCTCATCGTCACCCATCGTTGGAATGGAAGCTGATTCGCCGGCTGTCGCTGCTGTATGTCGTCGCGATTCTAGGCGTGGCCACCATTGATCTCGTCGTCGCCCTGGTTAACCGCGAGATCGAATCGTCGTATCAGTTGAACGATTTGGCGGACGGGCTGCGGGATTTTGCAACTCGGGATGCGAAGGGCGCGTTGGGAATGCTCCTTCCCCCGGCTTTTCAACGGCAGATCGCAGCCATCCCCGATTTCCAAATGGCCGTGGCTGATGCCGCTGGCGGGCCGCCGGTTGCCGGCGGATCCGAGCGGTTAGCGCCGCTGGTTTCAGGGCCGGTGGCGTCATGGACGGCGGTGCAGTTCTCCCAACAGGTGGCCGGGAGGCCGGTGCAGGGCATCGTTCGTTTGGTGGCGACGCCCGTCGGGGAGATGCGGGTGGCGATGATTCGCGGACGGCCCACCCTGTCGGATATCGTGATCTGGGTTTGCCAGGAAGTGACGTTCGAAGTATTGCCGGTGGTTCTGCCGGTCATGCTGTTGACTGTCCTGATTGGCGCGGTAACGGTGCGTCGGGCCATGGCGCCGCTGAAGCGCCTGTCGGCTGTGGCGGGGGCGATCGATCCCCGCCATGCCGGGGGGCGGCTGGGGGAAGATGGGGTTCCATGGGAGGTTTTGCCACTGGTGCAGGCGGTGAATCGGGCGATCGGGCGGATCGAATTGGCGTTGCAGCAGCAACGCCGCATGACCGCCAATGCCGCCCATGAATTGCGAACGCCTTTGGCGATCTTGCGGGCACGATTGGATGGATTGCCGGAGTGTCCGAGCCAGGCTGGATTGGATCGTGATGTGATTCGCTTGACCCGGTTGGTCGAGCAATTGATGGCGGTGTCGCGGTTAGAGGCCGGGCAGGTGGTGGTGGATGGCGTCATTGATCTGGTTCGGGTGGCGCGCGAGGTGCTGGCAGATGCGGCTCCGCTGGCCATGGCCCGAGGACGGGCGGTGGAGCTGGTCGCGCCCGACCAAACGGTGATGGTGCCAGGGAACGCCTTGGCGCTGGGGGACGCCCTGGTCAATCTGATCGACAATGCGTTGCGCTACACCCCTGAAGGCGGAACGGTTGAGGTGGTGATCGACTCGCCGGTGACGGGGGGTGAGTCCGGGGGTGAGGAGGCGCCTCATCGGGTGGTGTTGGAGGTGTGTGACCGGGGGCCCGGTGTGGCTGAGGCCGACCGCGCTCAACTGTTTGAGCCCTTTTGGCGAGGCCGGGATCAGCACGGTAAAGGCAGCGGTCTGGGGCTGGCCATTGTCGCCGAAACCATCGCGATTCATGGCGGCACGGTTTCGGCCTGGACTCGACCGGGCGGCGGCGCTGTCTTTCGCGTTGAACTGCCAACCGTCCAGAAGAAAGCCCCGGTTGGGAGTTCGGGTTGACGCGCCCACGAGCGCGCGGGGCTGCGATTGCAGCCCTTGATGGACCTCTTTGGTCACGGCTGGCATGAGGATTTGAGGATACGGGTGTCACGAACCGTTAACCTCAATGCTGCGAGTGTCGGATTATGAGTGCATGTCCGCCTTTCCCGCGTTATCTTGCCCAGGGCGTTGCGAGGCACTAATGCCGTTTGCAGGTCAGGGGGAGGTCGAGATGTCTGCCGATGTGAATGACTCCGTGCTGGGCTCTGGAGGAAATTCAACCGGTAAGTGTGTCCTGATCGTGGAGGACAACGAGCTTAATATGAAGTTGTTCCATGATCTGCTCGAGGCGCACGGCTATGCGACGCTTCAGACCAAGGACGGTATGGAAGCTTTGAAACTGGCCCGAGAGCATCGCCCGGACTTGATCTTGATGGATATTCAGCTTCCCGAAGTTTCGGGGTTGGAGGTGACCAAGTGGATCAAAGAGGACGAAGAATTGAAATCCATCCCCATTATCGCCGTGACCGCGTTTGCAATGAAGGGTGACGAGGAGAAGATTCGCGAGGGTGGTTGCGAGGATTACCTTGCTAAACCGATCTCGGTGACGAAATTCCTCCAGGCCGTGCAGCGGTATCTGAGCTGATTGGGCCGAAATCCAGACGGTGGGAAACTGACCCCCGATGTCCGCACGAGTGCTCGTTGTCGATGACGTAATGCCCAATGTCAAACTGCTCGCAGCTAAGTTGACTCGCGAGTATTTTGATGTGCTCACTGCCTCTAATGGGCAGCAGGCCTTGGAGCTCGTCAAAAAAGAAAGCCCGGACATCGTCCTTTTGGACGTGATGATGCCTGGGATGGATGGTTTTGAGGTCTGTCAGCGCATTCGCTCTGACCCCGCAACCATGCATATTCCGGTCGTGATGGTCACCGCGCTTTCGGATATTTCCGATCGAGTCCGGGGCCTGGAGGCTGGGGCCGATGATTTCCTGACCAAACCCGTGAACGATATCGCGCTGTTTGCCCGCGTTCGATCTCTGGTTCGGCTCAAGATGATGATGGACGAATGGCGTCTGCGTGAAAGCACCTCTGGCCATTTCGGGATGCTCAACAATGGGGTCAACCTGTTGTCCGAGTCGACTGAAGAGGCGCGGGTTTTGGTGCTGGAAGACAGCCCGTTGGATTTAGACAAAATCACCGAGACCTTGAAACGGGATGGCAGCGTGGTTTACTCCGCTGCCACCGGCATGGACGCCCTGGAACGGGCGTTGACCAAGGATTTCGAGCTGGTGATTGTCAGTCTGACGCTGTTGAACGAAGACGGCCTGCGTTTGTGTTCGCAATTGCGCTCGCACGAGCGCACCCGCCAAGTGCCGATTCTGCTAATGATTGACGAAGGTGACATGAATCGGGTGGCCAAGGGGCTGGAGCTTGGTGCCAACGATTATGTGATCAAGCCAATTGATCGCAACGAATTGCAGGCTCGGGTTCGCACCCAAATTCGACGCAAGCGATATCAGGACCGGCTGCGGGCCAATTATGAACAAAGCCTGTCGCTGGCGCTCACGGACTCACTCACCGGCGTCTTTAATCGCCGTTACGTCAGTGCCCATTTGCCGCGCCTGTTGGATCGGGCTGCCGACAGCAATAAGCCGGTGTCGATCCTGATGTTCGATATCGACCATTTCAAGCGGGTTAACGATACCTTTGGTCATGACATCGGCGATGAGGTTTTGAAAGAGGTTGCGGTGCGGGCCGCCCGCAATCTGCGTAACTTTGATCTGGTGGCTCGACTGGGCGGTGAAGAGTTCGTGGTGATCATGCCCGATACCGACGGTGAAGCGGCGCTGATGGTGGCCGAACGGCTACGGCGGCGGATCGGCGATACCATCTTTACGATCAGCGCCCCGGTTGGAGAGATCGAAGTGACGGTGAGCGTTGGGGTCGCCGTTGGGGGGCGGGTTGGCGATACCGTCGAAACCTTGATCAAACGCTCTGACGAGGCGTTGTATGAGGCCAAGCGATCCGGTCGTAATCGCGTGGTTGCTGACAAGCGCGATATTCCGCTGAGTGTGTTGCAAAGTTTAGAGCAACAGCAAATTCTTTCGTTATCCCCAGAGGGAGCCATCACCGGCTCCAATTGACGCCCGGCCCTGTTCATTGTCCCTGGTCGAAGGCCGAGAGGTTGTGATCGATTGCGATTGATCCGGCGTCGCGGTCGGCGGATAGAGTTCGCGCGCAAAGGGCTCGTGTGCTGCGGTGCCCGAACTTGTGGCGGTCGCCCGCAGCGGCAGTTGAGGAGCGAGCATGGTCGATGAAGCGTCCGAGCACAAGGCCGAGTATCTCGAAGATCTGATGAAGCAATTGGAAGGGCATCGGAAGTGGGTGCAGGGACAGCGGGGCGGTCGGCCCGCCGATCTGGCCCAGGCCGACCTCTCGGGCCTCTCATTATCTAAAGCTGTGTTGCGCAAAGCCCGTCTGACCGGGGCTTGCTTGATCAAAGCCGATTTGTCCAATGCGGATTTGGGGGCGGCTGTTCTGATTATGGCCGATTTAAGCGCCAGTGATTTGCATGGCGCCGATTTGATGGGGGCTGACCTCCGTGGGGCGTGCCTGAATGGCGCCAATCTGGCCGATGCCAATCTGGCCGGGACGGATTTTGGCGTTGGCTCTATAGCCACCGCCGATCCGATGGTTCGCTTCACCGGCAAATCCGCGCCGACTCGCCGCACCGAGTTGCGGGATGCCGATTTGTCTCGAGCGTTGATGCGGGGCGCCAAACTGGCTGACTGCGATTTAACCGGCGCCGAATTGGTCGATGCAGACTTGACCGGCGCCGATTTGCGCGGGGCGATTCTGGTGGCCACCGACCTCACCGGCGCGACCTTGACCAGCGCCGAGCTGAAAGGGGCGGTGTTGTCGGGGGCGCGAATCGACGAGTCGGTGTTGGCGCAATTGGTGGAATTGGGTGTGGAGCGTCGGGCCAAACTGCTTTCGGTGGTTGATCGACTGCCCGCTCTGGCCGATTTGCATCGGCTCTGGATCGAATCGGGCGGCAGCGAAGGCCAGCGATTGGAGCTGGAACTCGCCGATCTGGAGGGTGCCGATCTATCTGGTTATGACCTGTCGGGGGCCAGCATTCGGCGCTCGAATCTGAATGGGATAACGCTGCGCGGTGCCGTGCTGGTGATGGCTGATCTGGCCTATTGTTCCATGATTGGGGCTGATCTGTCGGGAGCCGATCTGTCGGGTTGCACCTTGCGCCGGACCAATCTGACTGGTGCCTGCCTGAAGGAGGCTGTGCTCAAGTCGGTCCCGATTGTCGGCGATCCCGATCGGCCCTGGCCCACCAATCTTCAGTCGGCCTGTTTGGTGAATGCCGATGTTCGGTGCTTGGAGGCGGAAGGCGTGCTGTTGAGCTATGCCGACCTGACCGGAGCACAGCTTAACTTGGCCCTGCTTAAAGGTGGTAATCTGACCGGCGCCAAGTATGTTCGGGCAAGCGGAGAGGCGGGCGAGTAGTCCGGCGCCTCCCGCATTGGAAGGAGGCCCCTATTTCCAATCGATATTGGGTTTACGCCTGAGGTCTGTGAGATAGTAGTAATAGTTTGCATAGGATAGTACGGACGTAGAAAGGGAAACTGTCCCGAGTCTATCGAAAATTCCGCCTAACCATTTATAAAAATCTCCGTGTTCAGCAGGAATGAATATGCAAGAAGGCGGAGTGCCAATCCATTTTAAGAATGAGGCGTCTGTACATGACGTAATTCCCTTTGTAAGCATAACATCTAGGCAGTAGCTTGCCGCAACAAATGCAAATGTTAGAAAAAGAGCAACCCTCGATGCCCAAAATTCAACTTTTTTGTCCTTTCTTGCTTTATCAATAATTTCTTTATTCCCTAACTTAATTCGTCCTGTATAGGAATCGCTTAAGCTTGATGTTTCTCGCACTTGAATAATGCAATCAGCATCGAATGGCTTGAACATAATATTTTTTGCTATAGACTTATTTATATTCTCAACAAAATCCTCCATTGCTCGTTCTAAGTTATGCGATGACTTGTGTCTCCATCTTATCCATAATAAGTCTCCTTTTGTACAAATGATCCCATCAATACCTTGTCCCTGTTTCCTATCTGAGAAATGTATATAGTGTTTTATGTTTGATATGGCCTTATCGCGTTCATGTTCTTCATTTGGAATTGATAATATTATTTCAAATGCGATGTACTCTTCTCTGGTTAATTTGCATAAATCCGATGATGGATCATCTCTTATTTCTTTTATTGATGACAGGCAATCTTTATATTTTATCGCCAATTCTTTTAGTGAGTCGCGGAAAAAAGTAATATTTATTGGATTATATCCATTTTCTCCAAGCCAAGCATCGAGGCCACAGCTTTTACAATCAGAATCGTGGCTAGTAAGCATTGAAACTTGTAAAAGCGCCCTCACGATCGTTCTCCTTGTTAAATAAAAATCATATATTGATGATTTATATGTAGATAATTATTAATATCGTTGTCAACATAATTTTTTAGGGAAAAATACTTAAAGACACAAAATATTATTCATTGAATATCGCGTCATACTATTGTATGGAGAATGCCATAGCTTTACCGCATCCTTGATGGGATGGCGTCTGCCGGGTATGCGGATTTGGGTTCGTCTTTGCTCGCAGACCAGACCCGCCATCCCTACCGCAGCGCCGTTGACCACCTTCACAAGCCGGGTTGGCGGTGTATAGTGCCGCGAAATTCTGGAGAGGTGGCCCATGGCTGGCGAAGCGCGGTTCCGCGAAGCCCTGACTTTTGACGATGTGCTGCTGGTTCCGGCGGCGTCCTCGATATTGCCGGGCGAGACCGATATCCGCTCGCGTCTGACTCGGACCATCGAGCTTGGCATTCCGCTGATATCGGCGGCGATGGACACGGTTACGGAAAGCGCGTTGGCGATCGCCATGGCGCAGGCCGGTGGTCTTGGTGTTGTTCACCGGAACCTGGACATCGAGCGTCAAGCCGACGAGGTGCGCCGGGTCAAGCGGTTCGAATCTGGGATGGTCGTTAATCCCATTACTATTACACCGAGCGAGACGCTCGAAGATGCTCTTAAGTTGATGTCATCTTATCGCATTTCGGGTATTCCGGTGGTTGAGCCTCCCAGCAAGGGTAAGCGTAAACGTGCCGGTCGCCTGGTCGGTATTTTGACCAACCGTGATGTTCGTTTTGCGACGGACCCAGCGCAGCCGGTAAGCGAATTGATGACCAAGGAAGGGCTGATTACGGTTCGCGAAGGCGTGGACAGTGCCGAAGCCCGGCGTTTGTTGCATCAGCACCGCATTGAAAAGCTGCTGGTCGTGGATGATGACTATCACTGTATCGGTCTGATCACGGTTAAGGACATTGAAAAGGCCCACCGTTTCCCTAATGCGTGCAAAGACGACAAAGGGCGCTTACGGGTTGCCGCCGCCACATCAACCGGCTCTGACGGCATCGCCCGTGCTGAGGCACTGTTCGATGCTGAAGTGGATGTGTTGGTGGTTGATACGGCCCATGGCCATTCCGACAAGGTGCTGGAAACGGTGCGGGCGGTGCGGCGGTTGGCCAATTGCACCCAGGTGGTGGCGGGAAACGTGGCCACCGGCGATGGGGCTCGGGCGTTGATCGACGCCGGAGCCGACGCGGTCAAGGTGGGGATTGGGCCAGGCTCTATTTGCACCACGCGGATGGTTGCAGGCGTTGGGGTGCCGCAGCTTACGGCAGTGATGGATGTTGCCGCAGTGTGCCGGGAACAGGGAATCCCGGTGATTGCCGATGGCGGGATCAAGTATTCCGGGGATTTGGCTAAAGCCATGGCGGCGGGTGCCAGTTGCGCCATGTTGGGCAGCTTGTTTGCCGGGACCGACGAAAGTCCGGGTGAAGTGATTCTGTTCCAGGGCCGCTCTTATAAATCCTATCGTGGGATGGGCTCGGTGGGGGCGATGGCGCGAGGGTCGGCGGATCGCTATTTTCAAGCCGATGTCTCGACCATGAAGTTGGTGCCCGAGGGTGTCGAAGGACGAGTGCCCTACCGGGGGCCGGTGGGAAGCGTGATTCACCAGTTGGTGGGGGGCTTGCGCGCCGCCATGGGCTATACGGGAAGCGGGACCATCGCGGAAATGCAGGCTAAGTGTGAGTTTGTGCGGATCACCAACGCCGGCTTACGGGAAAGCCACGTTCACGACATCACCATCACCAATGAAGCGCCCAACTATCGATTGGATATGTAGGGCCGCTGGTCTGACGTTTTCCCCATAACGTCTTGAGGGCAAGGAGGCTATGCGTCCTTGCCCTCTTGCCTTTCTTGCCCTCACAACCATCCCAGCAATTGCCACCAGAAGTAATCCAGCGGCAACAAGACCAGAAGGGTTGCCACCGCCAGCAATAGGCACAGCTTTTGTGCCGTCGCCAGACGCTCGCCACCAAGCTGCATGGCCACCACCAGAGGCGCCGATTCGTAAGGAAGAATTGGGTTGGAGAAGCCAAGCACTTGACTCATCAGTACCGTTTCAAGGGGGAGGCCCGAGGCATGGGCCATCTGTTCGGCCAGTGGGGTCAGGACCGTTGGAGCGCCGGGGAGGGTGGTGATCATCGAGACGACGGTACTGACGGCGGCCAGACTGGCGAAATTCATTGCCGGATGATCAGGAGCCAGTGGAAGAACCTGAAGAATGGCCGAAGCCAAGCGGTTCCCTAGGCCCGACTGGTCAACCATGGCGCCCAAGCCCATGATGCCGGCCACGTAGAACAGCGAGCCGTAATTGATTTGGTCGTTGAACGCCTTGCCTTTAACCAGGGCGATGCCAGGCCACAGCAACAGCAAGGCCACAGCCATGCTGACCCAGGCCGGACTGATATGATGCAGAAAGTCCGTGGCCCATAGCGCCAGTGCCACCGTCAGCAGGAACGCCAGCCACCGTTCGTCGGTGCTCATGGCCGAAGAGTGGGATTCGGTTGGCTTTGGGCGGGGCGTATCCGGCCACAGCCAGACGATCAGCGGAATCATGATCGCGGTCTTAAGAAAGCCCAGGATCGGAAAATGCAGTGCCAAGTAGGCGCCATAGGTGGGGACAATATGGTAGAGCTTCTCAGAGGCGCCCACGAAGACTAGATTGGGTAGATTCGCGGGCAAGATTGAAAAGGTCGGGACGTGGCAGCCGAAAGCCGCCGCCAGGATTACGCCGGTATGACCACGGCTGCCGCGCTCGAAACCAAAGCGCGCGGCCAAGCCAAGGGCGATGGGCATCAATAGGATGGCTCGACCCATGGACGACGGCATGACAAACCCCAATGCCACACCTACCACCGTTACCCCTGTGATGACACCCCAGTAGTTCGTACCGAACATGCGTGCGACCCGCGCGGCGATCCGTTCGCCAAGGCCAGTGCTGCGAACCGCAACGCCCATCACCAATCCGCCAAAAATTAACCATAGGGCCGCAGAATCAAAGCCGCCGAACACCACGGCGGGCGGTGCGATTGCAAACAGCATGGCGACGGTAAAGAAGGCAACGGCGGTGATATGCTCCGGGACGGCTCCGGTCGCCCACAGGCCAAGAGCGGCGATGATCAGCGCCATGGCCCGCGTTTCGGCGGGCGGCAGCGGTGGAAACACTAGCACCAGCAGCGCGGCGACGATGGCCAATCCTGCGAGAGTCTGGGGGATCGAAAAAGGAAGTCTCATGGAGATCTCATCCCGGCGAGCTATAACGATGACACACTGCCGGTATCGGGCCGCGACGGCGGCCCCGCGTCCTCGTGGACGCGAAGCCAAGGGCGCGGATGCGCCCGCCCGGCGTCTGAGGGCAGCCTTGATAAGTCAACATCAAGGCTCGATGGTATGAGGGCGGCCTTGATGAGTCACCATCAAGGCCCGATGGTATCATTGTTAGGGCTGGCCGGTCTTATTCGTGAGAATTGCCTTTCCAAATCACTGGCAAACGTTCGGCCAAACCCAATAGCACGGCGCTGACCACAAAGATCAGGTAGATAATCGCCGACCAACGAACCTCGGCCTCAGAATGTTTATCGATATTCAGAAAGACTTCCAGTAGGCCAATCGACGAAATCGCCACGATTGAAGCCGCCAATTTAAGCTTGAGCCCGCCGGTATCGAGCTTGCCTAACCAAGCCAAGTCTTTTTCTCCGCCATTCTCCACATCATCAAACCGACTGACGAAATTTTCATAGCCAGAAATCATCACCATAACGGTCAGACCGGCCACCAGAGTCGCATCGATTAGGGCGAGCATGTTGAGTAACAGTTCTTTTTCGCTGACCACCAAAACATGAGTCCATAGGCTACAAACCTTATCTATGAAATTAATGGCATAGGCACCAAGCCCAACCGCGAGCCCGCCGTAAAACACCACCAACAGCCAACGGCATCCGAGCAAAATCCGCTCGATCAAAAGTTCTACCTTTTTCATCACCACTCATCCCCTCACATCATTAAGCTTTAATGTTGACACATTAAAGCGGCCCTCAGACGCCGGGCGGGCGCATCCGCGCCCTTGGCTTCGCGCGCATGGGCGCGCGGAGCCGCCATCGCGAGCCCGTCTTGTCGCCGGTCGTCCGGCCAGCGTCAAGGTGGCGTCATGATCAGGGGTTGGTTATGATGGCCGGGCTGTGATCGCCTTCAGGGCGACCTTTGCGATATGGTGAGCGCCATCTTGACCCTTGACCTTCTCCCAGAACTGACGGCTGCAGCCCAAGTCATCTTGATTGATATCGTCCTAGCCGGTGATAACGCCATTGTCGTCGGGATGGCGGCGGCGGGTGTTGCGCGCGAACAACGAATCAAGGTGATCTTCTGGGGAATGGTTGCAGCGGTCGCGCTGCGGATCGTCTTTTCCATGATTACCATGAAAATGCTGGGGGTGGTCGGCTTAACCCTGGCTGGCGGCATTCTGTTGCTCTGGGTCTGCTGGAAATTGTTCCGCGAAACGTGGCAAACCCAAAAACAGGTTCATGGCGCGCACTTGGCTGCCGGTGACGACGATGACGATACTCATGCGTCGCTTCCCAAATCCATGCACGCGGCTATTGGGCAGATCGCCGTCGCTGACGTTTCCATGTCCCTTGATAACGTGTTAGCGGTAGCGGGTGCCGCTCGTGACCATCCGATCGCGCTGATCTTTGGGCTGTTACTGTCGGTGGCGCTGATGGGGGTGGCCTCATCAGTCATTGCCCCCTTGTTCCAGCGTTGGCCTCGGTTGGCTTATGTCGGCGTCGCCATCATCCTCTATGTCGCTTTGGAGATGATTTGGCGAGGCAGCGGCGAAGTGCTGATGACGGTTCTCTAGCCCCATGCGCAACACCGAACGCCCTGATGTCTCCGAGTCGACAGTCCGGGCCCCGGTGCCGGGCCCCAAAGCCGCGCGGCAAAACGGGATCAGAATGGTATCGGCGTGCCGCGAGGCCACGCCGCACCGACCGCCCGGCCCTAAATGCAGAGGATTCGCACGGCAAGAAATAAACACATAACCAAAGGCTTCCCGCTGGGCCTCGGATTATGGCAGGAATGCCTACAGCGTCATCTGCGTCCGGCACGCGTCCCGCCCACCCCACCGCCGACACCCGACATGGCTGCATTTGTGTTACAATGGCCTCGCTTTAGCCTGAACCACGGTGACAGTCGCCCAAGCCGACCGCTCCGGGCTCTACGCTTCAAGTCTCAAGCCCCATGCGGCGCACACACTCTCGATGATCACCCAGAGTATAGCCAAGGAGAACCAGTCCCATGCGCCTTTCTGACATTCTCGCGAGCAAAGGTAGCGAGGTCGTCACCATCCTCCAAACCGCCGGTATCGAAGCGGCGGCCAAGGTCCTGCGGGATCGCAAGTTTGGCGCGTTACTCGTGGTGGACGCCAAAGGCACTATGGTCGGAATCATGTCGGAACGCGACATCATCCGCATCGTCGGCGATTTGGGCGGCAAGGGCCTGTCCCTCCAGGTCCAAGACATTATGACCCGGAGCATCCGCACCTGTAAGTCGTCCGACAGCGTCGAAGACATGATGGAGATGATGGCCAAGTTCCGCATCCGTCATGTGCCGGTGGTGGATGATGGTAAGCTGATCGGCTTGGTCAGTCAGACCGACCTGATCAAGCAGCAACTCGCGGCCCTGGATGACCAAGCCCAACTCATGAAAAACATCAACATCGCCAGGAAATAAAGCCGACACGCTAAAAGCAACGCATGAAAAAGGGGCATTGGCCCCATAGGCGCCTTTCGTGGGCTCTGCCCACACCCGCAAAGGGCCGGTCGGCCCTTTGAACCCGTGACGTTTCTTCCGTAACGTCTTGAGGTCAAGGAGGCTATGCTTCCTTGCGGGTGCAGGGCGCAGCCCAAGGGCCGGCGGCAAGTCCGTTGTCACGGCTTCGCCGGTCTCAAGTCCCCTCGCGCCGCCAAGCCGCCAGGAAGGCCCCCAGCGCCAAGATCAGCACCAGGACCGACGGCAATAGCGGCGTGTCGGTGACGCCGACCAGCACCGAGGCTCCGTTGGCCCGCAACCCGATCCACCCCGGCCCAGACGCGTTCCGATCCGGGCGCGAGCGGCGAACCACCAAACCGCCCGCTTGATGATCCAGGTCAGCCAGCCACAAAATGCCGCCTCCGGTTGCCCGCGCAATGCCAGCCAGCCGATCCGGCGTGGTGCGCATGTCATCCAATTCCGGCACATCGACGCCCCCAACCAACGCCACCGCTTGATGCTCGCCATCCGAAAGACGATACAGACCGGGTTCAGGGGCCGCCACCACGGCCCGCGCGGCGCCCGCTCCGTCGCTCTTTAACGTCACCGTCTGCGTTTCGTCCGAAGGCGAAACCCACTGCACGGGCCGGGTCTCCTCCTGCAAACTCCGGCGCTCAATGGTGATCCGATTGCCTTCGACCGAGGCCCGCAGATCATTTTCCTCCAACTCAGGCTCTTTCATCAGCCAGTGGGCCAGTCGGCGCAGCAATTCGGCCTGGGGACCGCCACCTTCAAAGCCACGAGACCACAGCCAAATCTGATCCGAAGCCAATTGCGCCACCCGCCCCTTGCCAACGCGGTCCAAAATCAGCAAAGGCCTCTCCTGGGCGCCGGTCATCACCACGGTCCCACGCACCGCCGTCAATTCGGTCTGGTGCAACCACCGGCCCCAAGCCGGCGGCCCACCAGCCTGATCATCGCCGGGAAGACCGGCGGTCACCGGATGACGCCGACCCAAAGGTGTGACGGTGGGTTTGAAGGGTTGGTCAATCACCCTCCCCGACGGCTCACCCGGCAGCACATCGCCAAGCGCAGTCCCCGGCAGTCCCAACGACGTGCCCAAGCCGAAACCGCCGGCCTCGAGCAATGCGCCGCCGTTATCGACATAGTGGGCGATGTTGTCGAGATAGGCAGGCGGCAGCACGCCACGTTGGCGATAGCGGTCAAAAATCACCAAATCGAACTCGGCCAGCTTGATCTCAAACAGCTCCCGGATCGGAAAGGCAATCAACGCCAATTCACGAATCGGTGTGGCATCCTGCTTTTCTGGAGGACGCAGAATGGTGAAATGCACCAGATCCACCGCCGGATCGGCTTTCAGGATGTTGCGCCAAGTCCGCTCCCCGGTGTAGGGCTCGCCCGAAACCAGCAGCACCCTCAAGCGGTCCCGCACCGCATTGATCACCACCCCGGCCCGGTTGTTCGCCAAAGTCAGTTCCCGTTGGGCCGGCTCCACCGACAGCTCGAGCACATTTTGGCCCGCATGGGACAACGCCACGTCCAAAGTCACGTCGCGCCCAACCGGAACCGCCAACCGGCGTGGCGGCCCACCGTCCTGACGCACCGTCACGAGCGCCATGGCCGATTGCGGTTTGGGTTGGTCGTCAACCCGATAGGTTAGCGTCACCGACTTGCCAACCAAACCGAAGGACGGCGCCTCGACGATCTCCAACCGCCGATCGGCCTCGTCATGATCGCCGCTCAACAGAGTGTGAACCGGGCCATAGGCCAAAGCCGCCTTGGGATCGGTGGGAATGTCATGAACCTGACCGTCAGTGATCAGAATCGCTCCGGCCCGACGGCCCGGCGGCACATCGGCCACCGCCCGATCCAACGCCTCGAACAACCGGGTTTCGGTGACGGCTCCCGCCCCAGAACCATCTCCCAGCCCGCCGACCCGCACCACCCGCAGATCGAGATCAGGCAGCGCCCCCAGCTTGGTCCGCAACTCCGCCAAAGCCCGCTCGGTGCGGGCGGTACGGTCCCCCAGCGCCTGACTGGGGGACTGGTCCACCACCACGGTCGCGACATCCCGAATCGGTGCGCGCTTTTCCGAAACCATCGACGGGTTGGCCAACGCCAGGGCCAGCATAGAAAATCCGGCCAGTCGCCACCAAGCCCCCCGCGACCGACGAAAAAAGGCATATCCCACCAGCACCAAAGCCAGAACCAGGACCGGCGCCAACATCGGCCAGGGCAACAACGGAGTCAAAGCCAGCGTGGTCATTGCCCGATCCTTCGCAAAATCGCTGGCACATGAACCTGATCGGCTTTGTAATTGCCAGTCAGGGCGTACATCACCAAATTGACACCAAAACGATAGGCCATTTCGCGTTGAGTCTCGCCGCCGGGAACCGTGGCATACAAAGGTTGCCCCTGTGCATCCACCGCCCAGGCCGCAGCCCAGTCATTCTCGCCAACGATCACCGACGATACGCCATCCAACCGCCGATCCTCCCGTGCCTCAACCCAGACGTCGCCGCCGTCGGTGCGTCCGGGAAAGTCCTGGAGCAGATAGAACGAGCGGGTCAGGACGTGATTTGAGGGTAGCGGCGTCAGGGGGGGTAAATCCAACCCCGCCGTCACCGCCCGTAGCGCCGGAGCCCCCATGCCCTGGTCATCCCGACTGTCGAACAGAATGGTGCCGCCATGATGCAGATAGTCATTGATCCGGCGGCGAGCCGCCTCTGACAACCCGACCGGAGCCGCCGGCACCGGCCAATAAAGCAGCGGAAAAAACGCCAGCTCGTCGGTTTCCGGGGAGACCGCCGCTACGCCGCCAACATCCACCGAAGTCCGCCGGATCAGCACCCGCGACAACCCCTCGAGACCGGCCCGGCTGGTCTGATCCAGGCCTGCATCGCCGGTCACCACATATGCCAGCCAAGTTTTGGCGGTGGCCCGCCCGGCGGCCTCGTCATCCGCCGCTGCCCACGCCGGAACGAACGACAACGGCAACAGCAACGATAATGACAACCCCGCCAGCAACCACAGCCCCCGGAGTCTCCCGGCGCGTCCGCGCCCTTGGCTTCGCGTCCACGAGAACACGCGGCCGCCGTCGTGGTCAGAGGTTGGCGATGGGTCGTTGCCATAGGCCGCCGGGATCAGAAGACCGCGTAGCGCCAAAGCCACCCCCAGATCCAACAGCCCCAAAACGAAAGCCGCCATCAACAACACCGGCTTCAAGGCCTGCTCGCCGGTTAGAGCATAGCCGGTGACGGTCACACCGAACGACGGCAACGCCAGCGGTGCCAGGGACTCAAGGCTGGCGGTTAGATTCAAAGCGCGGCGGGTTTCGGTTACACCGTAAAAGCCCGGCGGGTGGTCTGGCCCAACCCGCGTCCCGGCAAAGGCATTCGCCAAGATCGGCAGTGCGGTCGCTGGCGGTTCACCCAACCGCCCCAACCCATCTAACAGGGTCAAGGGAGCCAGTGGCGCCAACGCCTGACTCTGCCCGCCACCGTCAAGCCCGGTTCCCAGCGCCACCACCCGCCGCAGCATGTCCACAAACAGCCCCGACAGCGCCAAATTGGACCAATCGGGACCGGCGGTGGTGTGGACCAGCACGATGGAGCCCTGGCCGCGCCGGGCCGCCGTCACCAGGGGCGTGCCGTCGCTTAAGCGTGCCCAGGTATGATCGCCCAGATCGACGGTGGGCTCGGCCAACACCTGACGCTCGACGGTGACATCCGCCGGCAGAGTCAAACCGGCAAAGGGCGAGCCCGGATCGAAAGGCGCCAACGGCAGCGGCTTGGACCAAGACAGCGCCCCGCCTAAGGCTCGGTCTCCGGCCCGAAGCCGCACCGGCAGAAGAGAATCAGGATCATGGGCCAGATGCGGCCCGGCAAAGCGCAGCAATAGGCCGCCATGAGCCACCCATGCGCCTAGCATCCGGGCCTCGTCACCGTCCAGCACCTTGATATCAGGCAGGATCAGCACCGAAACGGATTCGGCCAACAGCTCCGAAAGACTGCCGCGCCGAATTTCGCTGGTGGGCGCCAAGGCCCGGTCTAGGTAGTAAAAATCACTCAACAAGGGCTGGGACTCGTCGCCCTGACGGCCCGTCACCAAACCCACCGGCTTCCGCCGCCACCGCTCATCCAGCAGCACCGTTGCCGCAACCGTCGCCTGCCCTTGAAGACTGATCCTTGCGGCTTGATTGCGCAACTCCAACGGCAGGGTGAAACGTACCGAGGCCGTTGTGACGTTGGCGGCAAAAGTGGCGGTCTCTTCGGCTAGGGGGCGGCCATCTCCCGCCGAGAGCTGCACCGCCACCGCCCGTTCCGGCCCTGGGGCCGCCCGAATCAGACGCGCCGTCAGAGCCTCTCCTTCGATCACCGGAGGCCGCAGCAGATCCGGCAATGGCTCTGGCACCGCCACGCGTAAACCGCCCAATCGGTTCAAAAAATCGACCAGCGGGGCCGCTCCGTTATCCTCCAGACCATTGCTCAACCACACGGAAGAAATCGTACCCCTCAGCCGCATCGTCTTCAGGGCGGCCAGTGTCGCCGCCCGATCCTCGGGCCAAGGCTGCGGCTCCAATCCCTGCACCAGCCGCCGGGCCTCGGCAACCGCCATCGGCCCGATCACCTGCGGCTTTGCCCCTCCCTGGTCACGTCCCTGGTCACTGCCGTTTCCGGGCGCCGCCATCGGCGCGGTGGCGGCGACCACCACCAAACGGCTCTGACGCTCGGCCCTGGTCAGCACATCGGCCATCATCTGTTGACGGGCCGGCCAATCGCGAGCGGCGCTCCACCCATTGTCGATCACCAGCAAGATCGGCCCGGTACCCGGCAAGGGCGCATCGGAATGGAGCACCGGCTCGGCCAGCGCCACGATCACCAAGGCCCCGATGATCAGCCGCAGCAACAGCAACCAAGGCGGCGTGTGCGCCGGCGTTTCCTCCCGCGCGATCAACCCGTGCAACAGACGCACCGCCGGAAACCGCACCCGCCGAGGAGCTGGCGGCGTCAGGCGCAACAGCCACCACACCACCGGCAACAACAGCACGGCGCCCAGCACCCAGGGCACGGCAAAAGCGATCGGACCCAAAGCCAGCATGTCACCGCGTCCGGTCGGAGAAAGAGGGAAAGTTGGGCAGACACAGCAGGGGTTTGGAGAAAAACCCCTGCCAACGCGAAACTAGGCCAACCGGCGCCCCCTCGCAACCGCCGCACGCCCATTCGGGCATGCGCGCGAAGCCATAGGACGCGGAGGCTCGGGAAAAGCGCGCGGTATCCTGGACACTCACACCGCCTTTCCCTAAAGTCGCTGCGTCCGTACCCCCCTTGTTCAGTCGAGATTCCTCCTATGCGCCTCTCCGCCTATTTCCTGCCAACGCTCAAGGACACCCCGACCGAGGCGCAGATTCTGTCCCATCGGTTAATGCTGCGGGCCGGTATGATTCGCCAGACCAGCGCCGGCATTTACGCCTGGCTACCACTGGGGCACCGGGTCTTGCGCAAGATCGAGCAGATCGTGCGTTCGGAACAGGACGCTGCCGGAGCGGTGGAGCTGTTGATGCCGACCGTCCAATCCGCCGAGTTGTGGCGGGCATCTGGCCGTTACGAGGATTACGGCAAGGAGATGCTGCGCATCCGTGACCGTCACGACCGCGAAATGCTTTACGGGCCGACCGCCGAAGAGGTCATCACCGACATCGTCAAAGGAACGCTCAAGAGCTATCGCGACCTGCCCCGCACGCTTTACAACATCCAGTGGAAATTCCGGGACGAAATTCGGCCTCGTTTCGGGGTTATGCGCGGGCGTGAATTCCTGATGAAGGATGCCTATTCCTTTGATCTGGATTTTGCCGGAGCCAAGCGAGCGTATCAAAAGATGTTCCTGGCCTACCTGCGGACCTTTGCCCGGATGGGAATTCGTGCCATCCCGATGAAGGCCGACAGCGGCCCCATCGGCGGCGACATGAGCCATGAATTCATCATTCTGGCCGATACCGGCGAAAGCGCGGTGTTTTGTGACCGCCGTTGGGTGGAATGGGACGTGCTGGCTTCGGCTCCGGCCTATGACCAGGATTTGGAGCCCTTTTTCGCCGACGCCACCGGCATCTACGCCGCCACCGAAGAAAAGCACAATCCCGACACCTGCCCGCTGCCTGCCGAACAGTTGGTTACCGCACGCGGCATCGAAGTTGGACATATTTTCTACTTCGGAACCAAATACTCCAAGCCGCTGGGCGCAGTGGTCGCCGGTCCTGACGGTAATCCGGTGACGCTGGAGATGGGGTCTTACGGCATCGGCGTGTCCCGCTTGGTTGCGGCGGTGATCGAGGCCAGCCACGACGACGCCGGCATCATCTGGCCCGAAAGCGTGGCTCCGTTTAAGGTCGGCCTGATCAACCTGAAGTCGGGAGATGCCGCCTGCGACAAGGTGTGCGCCGACCTTTACGACGTCCTCCGCACCGCTCAGGTCGAGGTGCTTTACGATGACCGCGAGGAACGGCCCGGCGTCAAATTCGCCGACATGGACCTGATCGGCCTGCCTTGGCAGCTTGTGGTCGGCCCGCGCGGCCTGAAAGCCGGAACCGTCGAACTCAAGAACCGCGCCACCGGAGAGCGCCTGGAACTGTCCCAGGATAGCGCCCTGGAGCGCCTGACCTCGTAAAGCCGGGAGTTCGTGGCAACCACACAGTGCCGGTCTGATACCAATGGCCTTGGACGTTGACTCATCAAGGGTGCCCTCAGACGCCGGGCGGGCGCATCCGCGCCCTTGGCTTCGCGCCATGGGGCGCGCGGCGGCGGTCGCCACCGATACCATCGGGCCTTGATGGTGACTCATCAAGGCGGCCCTCAGACGCCGGGCGGGCGCATCCGCGCCCCCTAGAGTCCACACACTGGGGCGTCGCGTCCTCGAGGACGCGGGGCCGCCGGGGCGGCCCGAGGACCGGCGAGGGGGCCGGAGCAGGGCGCGCCGGGAGCAG
>CAIXKV010000127.1 GCA_903920145.1 uncultured Rhodospirillales bacterium | reverse complement strand
TCAAGGCTGCCCTCAGACGCCGGGCGGGCGCATCCGCGCCCTTGGCTTCGCGTCCACGAGGACGCGGGGCCGCCGTCGCGGCCCGAGGACCGGCGATGTGTCAGTATCAGGGCTCGCCGGTATCAGACGCCGGGCGGGCGCTGCGGGCGTGTCGACGTCCAAGGCCATAGGCCTTAACGGTTAGGTCGGGGCGCGGCCCCCGGCTTGGGCTCGTCGGTGTTCATGGGCCTGGAGATGAGCATAGGCCAGACGCAGAGAAACGCAGGCGATGCCGAATCCTTCGGCCAACCGGACCATGTGGCCGACGATGTGCTCGGCTTCGGTGGGGCCGCCGTGTTCCATGTCGCGCAGCATCGAAGAGGTCAGGGTCGAGCCCGGCTGCGTCAGTAAATCCACCGACAGAATCCGGTCGGCCTCGCTGGGCGGATAGCCGGCGGCGGTGGCGACTCGGCGGCAGGTCTCCAACATCTCCAGCACAAAGCCCCGGCCATCGCGGGTGGCCAGGATGGCACCAATGGAAGACCTCATAAGACACGTCATGGCCGCCAGCGTGGTCAGAAAAGCGAATTTCTCCCACATCCGAGTCATGATCTCGGGGCTGTAAAACGCCTCGACGCCGACTTGGCGGTACAAAGTCTCGAGGGTTGCCAGGGTTGGCAGGCGATCCCCGGCCCTTTCTCCGAACGTGATCCGGTGGAACGGGTTGAGGTGCAGAATGTCGCCCTCTGGCCCCAAGGTGGTCGACACATGACACAGGCCGCCCAGCACCCGTTCCCGCCCAAAAGCCCCGTCGAGTGTGTCAAGGTGAGCCAAGCCGTTCAGCAAGGGCAGAACCCGCCCTTGAGGCGTCAAACCCGCCGCGACCGATTCGATGGCGCTGTCAAGGTCATAGGCTTTGCAGGACAGCACCGCGAGGTCAAAGGTCGGGCGAATATCGTTGCGGGTTGTCACCACCGCTGGCGCGCGGAAATCACCGAGCGGACTGCGCACCACCAAGCCGGTCTTGCCAAGCTGCTGTGCCCGCCGGTCGCGGACCAGAAAGGTCACGTCGCCGCCGGCCTCCATCAGCCGACCGCCGAAATACCCGCCAACGCCACCGGCTCCCAGCACCAGAACGCGCATCCCCTGCCTCCCTCTAACCCTGCCCAACCAACATAGCATAGAGCGGCAGGGCTTCGATGATGGCCAATTGGACCCAGTCCCGCCGTTTTTCTTCGGCTGACCGAGCCGAAACTTGACAGAGTGTCGCCTCCGTCACATGATTGCCCCGGTTCGACTCGGGCGTCGAGTTTGAGCCATGGCGCTCCCTCATCCTCTGAAAACCATCCTGCTTACCCAGTGATCTTCACAAGAAGGGGCTTGGCGGGGTGTGCGCGTCTGTTGATGATCGGAAGGCGGCGCGACCAGTCTGTCACTTTCAATCGATTTTGCGTTCGATTATGCCCAGGGGGCGTTCATGGTCCAGCGGAGAGCGGGAATGGTACAAGCTGGGGTGCTGGCAGCGCCCCTGGCTACGTCGAGGCTGTTGCTGCCGGTGCTTTTGGTTCTTATCGGAGCTGCAGTGGCTCCAATCTTTTCGGTTCAGGTGCCGCCACTGGAAGATTATATCAACCATTTGGCGCGAATGTATGTTCTAACCAACGGCGACCGCGATCCTTTGGTCGCAAAGTTTTACGGCATTGAATGGGCGGTCATTCCTAATTTAGTGATGGATTTGGTGGTCCCATTGTTTAGTCAATGGGTCAATATTTACACCGCCGGACAACTTTTCATTGTTTTAACCTTGGCTTTGTTGGTTACGGGCAGTTTCGCCGTCCACTATGCCATCCATCGTCGCTGGTCGGCTTGGCCTTTGGTATCGTTCCTGCTCCTGTACAACAATATCTTGTTGTTTGGGTTCATGAACTATCTGTTCGGGCTGGGGGTTGCGCTGTGGGGCGTAGCGGTTTGGGTGCTGCTGCGGCCACAACGGTCATGGATGCGGGCGGCGACGTCGACAGCTTTCGTGTTGATTTTGTTTACCTGCCATTTGTTTGATGTCGGCGTCTACGGCATGGGGTTGTTGTGCTACGAGGCCTGGATATTGCGGAATCGCAGGCAGGCCGAAGGCCGACTGACCCGTTCGACGCTGATCTGGGATAGTTTGGCTTTTGGATTGCCCTTTGTGCCGCTGATCCCCTTGATGATGATCAGCCCAACCACAGGATTGGCCACCGAAAATTACTGGGACCCCACCGGCAAACTGGATGGCCTTTACTACATCTTCCAGAACTATTCCGACATCTTTGACCTGTCGTTGACGGCTCTGGTGGTCGGAGCCATCATTTGGGCCGCCAAAGCCCGCATCATCGCATTGCACGCGGTGGGATGGTATTTGTTGGGGTTAGGGTTGGTCGTCTATATGGCCATGCCTCGGATGTTCTTCGGTTCTTGGGTGGCTGATCAACGTCTGCCGATTGCCCTGGCCTTCTTGACCATCGGCTTTGTCAGTTTCAAAGATGACAGCCGTTGGGCGCGTTATTTCCTCTATGTCTTCGTCCTGGGCGTTGCCTGCGCCCGATTTGTCAGCGTATTTCTGGTTTGGCAACAAATCGATCATGCCTACGCCGATTTCCGGCAATCGGTGGCCATGATTGAACCCGGCAGCACGATTCTGGTGGCGAATGCCGATGATCCCACCGGCAGCGACGCCTTCAACATGCCGCTATCCCACGCCGCTTGTATGGCCATCATCGAGCGGTCCAGCCTCGTGTCGACGGCCTTTAGCGTTGCCGGTAAGCAGATTTTATCGGTCAATCCCAAGTACCGCGACCGGGTTGACACCGAGGATGGCGATCCGCCGACTGTCAGCCAGTTGGTTGCGGCCGCCAATCAGGACCGCGACGCCACTCCAGACCATGATGGAGCCGGGGCGTCGGACTACTATTGGAGCCATTGGACCGAACAGTTCGACTATGTGTACATTTTGTACACGGATGGAACCGCCAACCCAGCACCGGACTTGCTGACTCGGGTTTATGACGGACGGCGCTTCCAGCTTTACAAGGTCAACCAAGCCGCCGAAGAAGATTGATCCCTATTGTAACGATCCTGGACCAGCCTAGCCTTGTGGTTTTTAAAGACCCATGGCTAGTTATACCAATGGCCTTGGACGTTGACACGTCTGCGGCGCCCTCATACCCTCGAGCCTTGATGTT
>CAIXKV010000126.1 GCA_903920145.1 uncultured Rhodospirillales bacterium | reverse complement strand
GCCTTGATGTTGACTCATCAAGGCTGCCCTCAGACGCCGGGCGGGCGCATCCGCGCCCTTGGCTTCGCGCGCATGGGCGCGCGGGGCCGTCGTCGCGGCCCGATACCGGCAGTGTGTCATCGTTATAGCTCGCCGGTATTATACCAATGGCCTTGGACGTTGACACGTCCGCAGCGTCCTCAGACGCCGGGCGGGCGCATGGGTACGCAGAGCCTTGAGGGCACCCGCTGCCAGCATTACAGAAGCCTGCAACAGCCATCCTCATTGATCTTGTTGATCGGCATTCGGGATGCCTTGAAGTGTCGGTCGATACCAGCGAACATGGGGCGTCGCTTCTATCCGCGTCTCCGTCTTGTGCCCCTTTTCAGGCTTGCTGCCATGACCGACTTCACCGGCCTGCGTCTCACATGTCTGCGCGGCGAACGGTTGGTGTTCGTTGGGCTAACCTTCCAGTTGGCCGCTGGCGGAGCCTTGGTGCTGGCGGGCCCCAACGCCAGCGGCAAATCCAGCCTGTTGCGGTTGATGGCCTCGCTCTTGCGGCCTTGGCGCGGAGAGTTAAGGTGGAATGGCGCTCCGGTAGCCGACGATCTTGACGCCCATCGTGCCCGACTTCGGTATGTCGGCCATTTGGACGCCATCAAACCCATGCTGACCGCTGAAGAAACGCTCGGCTTTTGGGCTCCTTCCCAAAGCCGCCTCACGCCCGCCAAGCAAGCCCGGCAGGCGTTGGAACGCTTTGGCCTTGATCGCTTGGCAACAGTGCCGACCCGTTACTTCTCGGCGGGACAGAAGCGCCGGCTCAATTTGGCCCGGCTGCTCCTGGCCCCGGCGCGGCTGTGGCTGTTGGACGAGCCGACGGTGGGTCTCGATCACGCCGCCATCGTGCAGCTTGGCGAGGTTTTAGCCGAACATCGCAGCGCCGGAGGAATGGTGGTGGCGGCTACCCATACCGACTTGCCGCTCCCCGGTGCCGATCATCTGCGCATGGACGACTTCGCTTTCGCCCGGCCTCTGCTTGACGAGCCCGCCCCCGACGAGAACCTCCTATGAAGCGATTTGTCCGTCTGGTGGGTCGTGATCTCATGTTGGCGCTGCGTCAGGGGTCCGATGCGACCATTGCGGTGATGTTTTTTGTGTTGGTGGTGGTGCTGTTCCCCTTTGGTATCGGCCCCGAGCCCAATATTTTGGCCCGGATCGCCGCTGGCGTGATCTGGGTGGCGGCGCTGTTGGCGTCGTTGCTGTCCCTGGATCGGTTATTCCAAGCCGATTTTGAAGACGGCTCGTTGGAACTCATGGCGCTTGATAGCTTGCCTCTGGAACTGGTGGCCTTGGCCAAGGCCACCGCTCACTGGCTGATAACAGGCGTCCCGCTGCTGGTGGCGGCACCGTTGTTGGCGCTGCTGCTGGGCATGAGTCGCGATGGCTTCGGAGTCCTGGAACTGACCTTGCTACTCGGCACCCCTAGTCTCAGCCTGATTGGCAGCATCGGCGCCGCCCTGACACTGGGAGCCCGACGCGGCGGCGTCTTGATTTCCTTACTGATCCTGCCTTTGTTCATTCCGGTCCTGATCTTTGGCGCGGCGGCCATCGACTCGGCCCTGGGAGGATTGAGCGCGCGCCCCCATCTGCTCGTCCTGGGCGCGTTACTAGCGGCGGCGTTGCCGATGGCGGCTTTGGCCTGTGCGGCCGCCTTGCGCCAAGCTCTGGAATAGGAGCCCACCCCATCACCGCCCGGACTCGCCTGCTCACCATCGACGGCCTTTCCACCCCCTTGGAGATGCGCGAAAGTACCCGCGCCCGCCGTATGGCCCTTCGTGTTGATCCGGCGCGCGGCCAGATCCAGATCGTGATGCCCTCGGGCTTCGCTGAAACCGAAGCGATCCGCTTTGCTGGCCGCCATTTGGGATGGATTCAGGCCCGATTGGCGGCCTTGCCGCCGGTTCAGCCTTTCGTCGATGGCGCTCGGGTGCCGGTGCTGGGTATCGACCATGTGATCCGCCACGATCCCGCCGCAGGGCGTGGCCTTGGCCACCGCCGAAATGGCGAGATCCGGGTTGGTGGCCGTGTCGAGCATTTGGCCCGCCGGGTTCGCGACGGGCTTGTCGCCGAAGCCCGCCAATGCTTGAGCGAACGGGCGGCGCGCTTTGCAAACACCCTGAATGTTCGTATCCAACGGATCACCCTGCGCGACACACGCGGACGCTGGGGCAGTTGTTCCGCCACCGGCCATCTATCGTTTTCGTGGCGACTGATTTTGACTCCGGAATCGGTGCTAACCTATGTGGTTGCCCACGAAGTCGCCCACCTTCGGGAACTCAATCACTCACCACGCTTCTGGACCGAGGTCGCCCGCTTGGTTCCTGATAGCGACACCCCGCGCGCTTGGTTGCGTCGCCACGGTGCCGCCCTTCTGCGAATCGGCTCCTCTTTTGACCCCAAGGCGTAACGGATTTGATACCGGCACATCGCCGGTCCTCGGGCCGCGACGGCGGCCCCGCGTCCTCGTGGACGCGAAGCCCCAGTGTGTGGACTCTAGGGGGCGCGGAGGCGCCCGCCCGGCGTCTGAGGGCAGCCTTGATGAGTCACCATCAAGGCCCGATGGTATGAAAGGTCGTCCTTCCCTCATCCTAGCGCCCATACATGCTGCCAGGGGTTGGGCCAAATTGCGACGGCCCTTCATTCGTGCTATGGCTTTCCACGGGCGGCGCCAGGCCGCGCAGAGGGGCGTGCCATGGCCATTCGTTTTATCGAAAGCGTGCTGCTCGCGGCGTTTCTGACCACATTGGGTTATGGATTGGGCCGGTTGCTTGGTTTTCTGGCCCAAAGCATTATCGAGAGTCAGGGCAATGTGGTGGGGCTTCAGGCCACCGTGACCCGGCGGGCCGGAATCGAGCGTGGGTTTCAGAACCGAATCGGTGCGTTACGGCGCGAAATGGTCAATTATGACCGCGAGATCAAAGAGGCCGTGCGGCGACACACGGCCCTGGTCGCTGCCACCAATGAATCTCTGGCCACCGCAGATCGTATTGTGCGCCTGGTCGGTGAGGAAGCCATCGGGCGATCCCGTTATCTGGCCTTGGTCTTCAACAAATATGTCAGTGCCGGCGGCGGTGCTGCAACCTTGATCGACGAGTCGTGGATGGTGGCTCAGGAAATCGAGGTTTGGGCGATCGGTCCGACGGAAGCGCGGGTTGAAGTGGAAAAACGCTATCCTGCCGTCTTTGGCTTCACCGTCCACAGTCTGCATTCAGCGCCGCGTGAGCCTGAACGGACTGCGGCCAGCATAACCTGACGGGGGACCGGATTTGTCCCGCGACGCTTGGATCCAGGTGCGCCATGTCAATTGAGCTTTATGTGATTCTGGCGATGGCCGCCGTGGCCTTTGGGATGGGATTGATTCGGGCCTACCATGCGGTCGAGGAAAGCCAGCGGCGGGTCGCCAAGGTGATGAAGGCCAAGCGTGGCCAAGTCGACCGCTTGCGTCGGGCCGGACGCACCAGCTTAAATCTGAAACGAGCGATCCGGGACGGCAAACGCCGTCTGGAAGAAATGCATCTGGCCGTCGAGGAAGCTGAAACAAGCTTTCAGGCCGCCGAGCAAATCGATCACCGCCTCTTTGTGCTGGACGATCGACGGACCAAGGCCGATTCCAACTGGATCGCTCTGGTGTCGCATCCCGATTACGCCGAGGGAGTCAACCACAACGCCCAGCCGGAACTGGTCCAGTCCTGGCAAAAAGGGCGGCGGTTTCTGGTCTATGCGCCAGATATGCAGAAGGCTCGAGATAAAGTCATGGCCCGCCACCCCGAGCGGCTCGGCTATCGGGTGGTTTCAGTAGGACCGCAACCGCCCCCCGGTAAACCCGCTGCCGGAACAGGAACGCCAGGCACGACCCTTTAAACCCTCAGGAGCGTCAGACCATCGAGCCTTGATGGTGACTCATCAAGGCTGCCCTCAGACGCCGGGCGGGCGCATGGGCGCCCCCCTAAAGTCACACGGGGGCTTCGCGTCCACGAGGACGCGGGGCCGCCGTCGCGGCCCGATACCGGCGATGTGTCAGTATCAGGGCTCGCCGGTATCAGACCCTCAGCCTGTGGTCGCCGTCGGGGCAAGGAAGGCGTTGATCTTGGTTTGATTGACAGGCTTGTCAATAAAATCGATGCCTGCGTCAGCCGCGCGGCGACGCAGGCTGGCCTGGACATTGGCGGTCAAAAGAGCGATTCGCGCCACCGGAAAGCGTTCCCGGATCAGGATTGCCAAGTCGATCCCATTCATGCCCGGCATATTATAGTCGATGGTGGTGTAGGTGACGGTCGGCATTCCTTCCAGGACATGCAGGGCTTCGGTGGCGTCGGCGGCCTCGAAAATCGTGATGTCCGGGCGCGCATGACCAACGAACGAACGCACCATCTGGCGGGCCAATCGGGCGTCGTCGATAATCAGAATGGTTTCATCCGCGCTCATGTCATCGGCCTTTTGCGTCAATGTTCAAGGTCTGGTGGATCGGGGGTTGGGAGCGAGCGATATCCAAAAGCTTTGCCATCTCCCCCGCCTCCCCACCCTCGGCCACCGTCGGATACAGCCTGATACGATCGGGACATGGTAGCCGGGAGGATCGCGTTGTCAAGACGCGCTAGAGCTTTTCCCGGAATTTAGCAAAGCTCCGGCATTAAGAATGAATAATCATTGGATGAATCAGAGGGATATAACCTCGCGAAGCAAGGTTGTACAGGAAATGAAAGCGTCATTTTTCGCTTACAGTCCCATCGATTGGGGCTTCTGGAAAGGCCAGCTCGTGGCGCGAGCGCCATTCAGGGCCGACATAATTGATAATGATGGATTTCCGAACGCCGATAATCGGGCGTTTGTGGAATCCGTGCCAAGTGTCGCTGCCGGGGACAAAGATCAAGCCGCTATTGAATGGAGCCGGAACACTGTGGGCCGGCTGGTCTGGCCCCGAGAGGACATCGGTTCCCAAGCTTTCGGCACCGGGCCCTTGCGACAGGTAAACCAGGAAGGTAAAGCGCTTGGCGCCAATGTCGGTGTGAGGTTCCAGCCAAAAACCGTCGGTATCCTGGCAGTATTCGATTCGCAGAAAGCTACCGCCAAGAGCGGCGCCGCAGAAACGCTCGATCAAGCGGGTGGTTTCTGAAGCCTGAAAGGCATGCGCCACCGCCTCGGCAATGGGGATACGACCTCGGGTTTCGGGATCAAAATAGGTGCGCGAAGCATTGTTGGTTTCGCGTTTACCATAGGTTTCCAAAATAATCGGCGGCGTGTAGGGCAAAGCGGTGAGAGCCTGGGCGGCCTCGGGCGGCAGGATGTCTCGAAGCAGCCAATGCCGGTAGGGGCTGGCCCCCGGAGAGCTGCGTTCAAGAGCCACGCGGAAGGATTGGCATAGAAGGCTGCTATCGGTCATCAGGATCATCCGTGGCAAGTGTTCGTAGAGTCCTTCAGGTTCGCCGCCTTAAGGGCCATGCATCGCCGAACCTCGACCGCGATCCGTTGGGTGTCGTCGAGGGCCCGGTTCTGCCAAAGCTCAAAGCGACCGTCGAACGGGCGAATCAAGCCGGCGGCGCCCAGGCGATCATGAAAAGCCCGGAATTTCGCCGAACCGCCCTCCAGGGAGGCCAGATAGACCGGCTTTCCGGTGGAACAGGCTTCAGAGATCATAGAAACGCTGTCACAAGTGACAACGATGGCATCGGCAAGGCCAAGGAAAGCGAAGTAAGGATTCTCTCCGCGACCATCCCAGACCACCGACGGCACTTCGCCCATCCGGGCGCGGAGCAGGGCTTCATTGTCAGAGCCGGTACGGCGCGACGGTGTGACCATTAGGCCAGCGCCAACATCACGGGCCCAATGAACCAAACGTTCGGCGAAGTCATTCATAATCGTCGGAGTCAGGCGATAGACCCCATTATTGCCTCCGATCAGCACCGCAATCCGAGGACGCGGCAGGTGCTCGTAAAGCGGAGCAAATCGGGCAGCGGCGCTGGCTAGCTTGTCAGGGGTCACCCGGTGGAGCGCGCCCTCAGTGACCCAAACCCCGTTCCCCCGCAGCCGGTCATGCCCCGGCACCACCACCATGTCAAAATGACGCGGGTGGATCACTGGATCTTGAATTTGCACGCTAAAGGTGCGGTTGCCGCTCCGTTGGCGGATCGATAAGGCCGGAACCACACTGTGACGGCCTGTGGCAATCACCAGATCCGGCCAGGGCGGTTGAAGGCTGTCTCCAGCCGGTCCCGCTGCGAAGCGTTTGCCCAACCGCAGCCATGGGCTCAATTGTCGCCAAGGGGTCCGCAATTTCACCCGTTTGATCACAGGTGTGATACCCAGGGCTTCCGCCAAGCCAAGGCACTGGTTTTCCATTCCGGGTTTGCCGTCGCTCACGATCCAGCAATTGATTAGGTGCATGCGCCAATGCCTTGAACACGCTTTTGCCGAAGGAGACGCGCCCGTTAGAACCCTATAATCGGCGGTTGCGTATGAGCGGGATCCATTCGGGGGTCGTCGCCACCTTAGCTCGAGGGGCCTGGGGTATTCTATTGGCGACTCAGCAAAGGTCTGTATAATATCGTTATCAGACACATAGCCGGAGCACCGCGAGACACATGCGACGGGTCAAACTCGACCGGATTGACCGGCGGATTCTCCGCGACCTTCAGGCCGATGGCCGAATGACCAACGTCGATTTGGCTCGACGCGCGGGAATTTCGGCGCCTCCCTGCCTGCGTCGGGTGCGGGCGTTGGAAGAGGCCGGCTTTATCCGGGGGTACCATGCCAATCTCAACCCAGAGGTGTTGGGGTACAGCGTCACGGTTTTTGCTCAGGTCGGCCTATCGAGCCAAGCCGAGCCCGACCTCAAAAAATTTGAAGAGTTGGTCACCAGTTGGCCTCATGTCCGCGAATGCCACATGCTGGCCGGGGAAACCGACTTTTTACTGAAAATTGTCGCCGAGGATTGGGACGATTATCAACGGTTTCTGACCACCCGGCTAACGGCGGCGCCCAACGTCAGTCACGTCAAGTCGGCCCTGGCCATCCGCTGCTCGAAGTCCTTGCCGGGAGTTCCGATCGAAGACGAAGCCGGCGACGAAGATGTGGATGAAGACGACGACGAGTAGCCGTTAACTCCGCTCCATCACAAACACCAACCCTTCGACGGGATTGCGCTTTTCGGTGCGAAGAATGGCTTCGGCCAAGCGGATCGTCGTCAGTCCAACGGCGCGGGCGGTGCGTTGCAGATAGCCTGCGCTGTGCCGGACCCGCCGCGAGGAGGTCGTGACCACGCTGTCCGTCTCCGGGGCGCGCTCGACGGTGGCAGCGAGTCGCCCACCGGCCCGCAAAGCAACGGCAACAGCAGCCAACACCGGCTCTAGATCGCCAAAATAGGTAAAAACATCGGCGGCCAAAATCATATCCCATCGATGATGGTCCCGTCTCAACACCGTCATCAGATCAGCAGCCTCTAGGTGGTGATAAATCCCTCGACGACGGGCCTGTTCGATCATACGCGGTGCCAAATCGACACCGGCCAGGGTACGGGCCTGGGACGCAAACAGCATCCCAGCCAGTCCGGTTCCGCATCCAAGGTCAAGAATGTCGAGGCTTGGGTTAGAGGCTTGATCCACATTCATTCCGGGTAAACATCGAACTGCCTCCAGCAAAAGCGTAGGCGCGCGGTAGTCTAACCGTTCGATCAAATCGCTATCGAAACGTTCTGCATACCGATCAAACAGCGCCCGGACATAAACCGGGTCGGGCGCGTCTTGTGTGTTGTTCCTCTCGGTGCTGGCATCGGCAGTGGCGCTGGCTTCGGCTCCGAGGGCGGCACGAGCGGCGTCGGCCTCTGGACTGGCGAAGTCAGCCACGCTCAGGCACTGCTGCCACGCGGCGCAGGCTTTGGCGGATTCCCCGAGCCGGTGCCAAGCCCGACCCATCTGGAAATGCAATGCGGCATGATCGGGGGCCTGGCGTAGAGTGGGCTGGGCCGACTCCAGTGCGGTTAAGGGGTCGTCGGCGTCGGTGAGCGCGGCCACCAACGCGGCGGCGGTTTCGGCTTGGCGGGGATCGAGCAAGACCCCTTCGCGCAAGGCGGCGATGGCTCCGGCCTGATCACCCAGGCCGAACAATTGGGCGGCCAAGAGTCGGTAAGCAGGGGCGCTGCCCGGACGCAGGGCGAGCCAGCGCCGACAGGTCGCCACCGCAGCGACCGCCTCACCGCAAGCGGCTTCGGCTTCGGCCAAGGTCGCCAGCCGGAAGGGTTGGTCAGGGTCCAGGCGATCGGCCTGAATCAGGGCGTCCCGTGCCTCTTGGGGGCGGGCAGTTTCCGCCAGCAGCTCGCCCAGCGCACCCCATCCTTCGGCGGTCTCGGGGTCCAGAGCGATGGCGTGACGAAACCAATGTTCGGCCTCGTCCAAGGCGTTGGCGTAGCGGTGATCATGACCCTGGGCCAGGGCGACGGCAACCGAGGACGCCAAGGGCAAAAGCGAGGGAACGGCATTCATCGGAGAACGGCCCTTCGGAGATTGGAGCGCGAATCATCTTCCCTGTGGCAAAGTTATGTCGATGCCTGCGGAGTCGGCAAGAGACCGCGCTTTCCGCCGCCTGGGCAATAGTTTTCTGTTGTCCCCCTGGCCAGCGAGACCAGTTTCACACCACCCATCCCAGGCTCAGAATTGGTAAAAGTCCTGGGTCAATCTCCTCGAGTCGGGATGCTCTGTGCATGTGGCTAACGCCCGGAGATTCTGGAAGATTCCTGAATCTTGAAAGCCGATTGGCTGGCGCAGATTGGTTAATCAATCCTTGTTCTACGAATTCAAGTCACACTGTCCTGAAAAAACTGATTGACCTGTCTTCCGCTTTTTGTCAAAGCTGCATTGTGGCGTTAGCAAGTGCGGCGCCAATGGTCCTTTGGGGAGGCGGCTTCCGGCTCAAGACCGGGGTGCCGATGATTCAAGGGCGTGCCTCCCGGCACCCACCCGCCCGCAAGCGGGTTAACGACAGCCTTCCGCAGGGGGGGCTTCAGACAGGGAGAACGACAATGACGGTACCAGCGCGCCGAGCGCGGCCAGTGGCCGGCGGCCTAGTTGCCCTGACTCTTGGGCTCGGACTTTCTCAGCTGCTGGTATCGCCGGCAAAGGCAAGCGAGAATGACTGCCACACGAACACTTCGGTGGTCGAACGGCAGCTTCACATTCCCAATGGCTTGCTTCTCGCCATCTCCTTGGTGGAAAGCGGGGTGGATGGAGTTCCGCAGCCCAACGCCTTGTCGTTCGGAGAGCGGTCTTTGGTCGCCCACAGCCGGGACGAGGCCGTGCATCGGCTGGAGACTGCTGGCGGTGGCGTGCGGAACGACGCCTATGTCGGCTGCATGCAACTTTCGGTTCGCTATCATCGCAGCGCGTTCCACTCGCTGGACAAGATGATGGATCCGCGCGCCAACATCTGGTACGCTGGGCAGATGCTCCTTCGGTTGCGGAGCCAAACCGGGAATTGGTCACGGGCGGTGGCACGCTATCAGGGCGGCTCGCCCCGTCAGTCTCACGCCTATGTCTGCCGGGTCTGGAACCATTTGGCGGAACTCGACTGGAACAGCGCCAAGACGCTGGAGCCGCGCCGCTGCGGCGAGATGTCGCCGCCGGAGATCGCGCCGAAGACCCGTCGCGCCTTCCGCCAAGCTCAGGTTGCAGCGGCACCGGAATAACCCCCGAACGCCTGCTCGTTTCTGATACCGGCGAGCCCTGATGCTGACACATCGCCGGTCCTCGGGCCGCGACGGCGGCCCCGCGTCCTCGTGGATGTGAAGCCAAGGGCGCGGATGCGCCCGCCCGGCGTCTGAGGGCAGCCTTGATGAGTCACCATCAAGGCTCGATGGTATGAGGGCCGCTTTAAATGGGTCAACATTAAAGCTCGATGGTACGAGACCCCGATATAAAGCGGTTGCCTTGGGCTCCGTCACCCCCTGTTTCTCTATTCTGTGGCAATCGCCCAATCAGGCGGCTATCGTCGGCCCGATGGGAAAGCGTGTGCGGCCAGGCTGAACGTCTGGGACGTTGGTGGCCGGGCCGGTTCCCAGGGTGGCGTTGACGTGCATCTTGGAGTAAGGCCGGTCATGAGAGCGTCTGATATTCGAAGCCGTTTCCTCGATTTTTTCCAGGCGCGCGGACACACGTTGGTCAAGCCCGGCAACATCATTCCGGCCAATGACCCGACGTTGCTGTTCACCAACGCCGGCATGAACCAGTTTAAAGACGCTTTGCTCGGACGGGAAAAGCGGTCCTATACCCGCGCCTTGTCGTGCCAACCCTGCATGCGGGTCGGCGGCAAGCACAATGATCTCGATGCGGTGGGCAAGGATGGACGCCACCACACTTGGTTCGAGATGCTGGGCAACTGGTCGTTCGGCGATTATTACAAAGAAGAAGCGATTTCCTACGCCTGGGATTTGGTCACGCGGGATTATGGCGTGGATACATCACGGATTTACGCCGCCGTGTATAAGGACGACGACGAATCTTGGGGGCTGTGGAAAAAAATCGCCGGCTTGCCCGACAGCCGAATTGTGCGTCTGGGCGATATCGCCAAGGGCGATGAAGAGAATTTCTGGTCCATGGGGCCAACCGGCCCGTGCGGCCCGTGCACCGAGCTGTATATTGATCAGGGCGAATCCTTTGGCCCTGATGTGGTCGGTGGCCCGACGGATCGGTATCTGGAATTCTGGAACCTCGTGTTTATGGAGTTCGACCGCCAGGAAGACGGCTCGATGCAGCCGTTGCCCATGAGAAGCGTCGATACGGGCATGGGGTTGGAGCGCATCTCGGCCATTCTTCAGGGCAAGACCAACGTCTTCCACACCGACCTGTTCATGCCGATCATCACCGAAGTCTGCGAACGAACCGGGCGCGACTTTGCGGGCACCGATGCCCCGGCCATGTGTGTGGTGGCCGACCATATCCGGGGCCTGACCTTCGTGCTGAACGACGGCGGTGAGTTCGACCGGGTCGGGCGCGGTTATGTCCTGCGCCGGATCCTCCGTCGGGCGGTTCTGCATGGCGATCAGTTGGGCATGAAGGAGCCGTGGCTCTACACGCTGGTGCCAACGGTGGTGGCCACCACCGGCGCCTACGCGATTCCAGCCGAGCGCATGGCCACCATCCAGGCGACCATTCGCGACGAAGAGGCCAAATTCTTCCGGACGTTGGATCGTGGCCTGATCACCTTTACACGGGTGGTCGAAGAAACACGGGGCTCGGGATCGCGCGTCATCAGCGGTCCGGCCGCATTCCAGCTTTATGACACCTATGGCTTCCCGGTTGACCTGACTCGCATTTTGGCTGAACAGCAAGAGATGGAAGTCGACAGCACCGGCTTCGATCAAGAGTTGGAGCGGCAGCGGTCCCGGTCCAAGGCGGCCCAGGACTTTTACGATGCTGGCGGCTGGAGCCCGGTGGGTGAAGGCAGCGATGGCGGTTTTGCCGGCTATGATTTCGCATCGTTAGATGTGCGGGTGCTACGCTATCGGACTCGAGCCGATGGCGGCGTTGACCTCATTCTGGACCGCACCCCCTTCTACATCGAAGGCGGCGGCGAGCAGACCGACCAGGGCCGTTTGGTCGGAAAGACGGTGGAATTGGCGGTGGACGAGGTGCGGCGAATCGACGTCGGCGTGGTTCATGCCGCCCGCTGGCTGCGAGGCAATGCCGAGGATTTGGCGGCAGAGCCTCTGCTCGTGGCCGAAGTGGATCGGAGCCGGCGTCAAGCCAAAGCCGCCCACCACACCGCGACTCATTTGCTCCATGCGGCCTTGCACGAGATCGTTGATCCGGGTGCGCGCCAGATGGGCTCGCTGGTGGCTCCAGATCGATTGCGATTCGATTTTGCGGCGTCTCGGGCGTTGACCGCCGACGAGCTGGCGCGCATTGAAGACCGGGTCAACGGGTGGATTCTCGAAGATCACCCGGTGACCAAGCAACTCGACGTTCCCTACGCCGAAGCCGTGGCGCGGGGCGCAATGGCGTTCTTCTCCGAGAATTACGGCGAAACCGTGCGGGTGGTCGAAGTTCCAACGGTCAGTCTGGAGCTATGCGGCGGGAATCACGTCGCCAGAACCGGCGAGATCGGAAGCTTCGTGATTGTGGCGGAGCAAAGCGTCGGGGCCGGGGTGCGGCGAATCGAAGCTGTCACTCATCGCGCCGCCGTGTCTCGGGGGCGTGAGCTGCGCGACCTGTTGGCGGCTTCGGCCTCGGCGTTGAATATCCCAGCCGAGCAATTGCCCGCCCGAATCGCTCAATTGACCGAAGACCTGAAAAAGCTGGCCAAGGATAAGGAACAGCTCTCACGTCAAGCCCTGACCGGCAAAGGCGCCGACTCGCTGCTGGACGGGGCCGAGACCGTGGCCGGCGTCCTCATCCAGGTCAAGCTGGTGCCCGGAGCGGACCCGAACTTGCTAAAGCAAGCCCTGGACAATCTGCGGAATGAGCATGCCAACGGTGTTTTCGTGCTGATCACCGAGGCCGAAGGGCGCGGCAGCATTTTGATCGGGGCGGGGGCCGAGGCGGTCAAGCGCGGCCTGAAGGCGGGTGACTTGGCTCGCGACATTGCCCGCCAGCTTGGTTCGGGCGGCGGTGGTCGTCCTGATTTTGCTCAGACTGGGTTTAAGGGAACGGATGCGGCAACGGTGGTTGAAATCGCCCGCAAAACGGTGCGCGAGGCCGCAGAGAGGTAGGAGCGCCCTTGAGTTCGTGGGCCCCGCCCACACCCGCAAGGGGCCGGTCGGCTTTTTGAACCTGTGGTGTTTTCCCCATACCGTCATGAGGTCAAGGAGGCTGCGCCTCCTTGCGGGCGCAAGGTAGCGCCCTGCGAAAACGAAAGGATCGGGACTCTCTTAGCGCCTATGGGATTTGGCTTCGCGCGCATGGGCGCGCGGGGCCGCCGTCGCGGCCCGAGGACCGGCGATGTGTCAGCATCAGGGCTCGCCGGTATGACGCGGTCAATACAGGACACAAGCCTTAAGGCTGAAACTGCTCTTTTAAAATCCGTTCTTCCAGAGTGAATTCAGGATCGAACAGCAGCGTTAGTACGGTGTCGCGATCTTCGGTCACCTCGACCCGCTCGACCTCCCGCACTTCTACGTGATCGGCAACGGCACTGACGGGCCGCTTGGCGGATTCCAGCATCTCGATGCCGATGCGGGCGGTGTGGGGAAGCAGGGCGCCGCGCCAACGTCGGGGGCGGAAGGCGCTGATCGGCGTCAGGGCCAGCACGCCAGCGTTCAACGGCACGATGGGGCCATGAGCGGAAAAATTATAGGCCGTGCTGCCGGCAGGGGTGGCCATCAACACCCCGTCGCAGATCAATTGGGACAACCGCTCCACATCATTCACCAGGATGCGCAGTTTGGCCGCCTGCCGGGTTTCACGCAGCAACGAGACCTCGTTGATAGCCAAAGCCTCGATGCGCTCGCCGTTGGTACGAATCGCCACCATCCGCAGCGGATGCAACGTCACCGGCAGCGCCTTAACCACGCGCCCGCCTAAATCGTCCTCGCCATATTTGTTGAGCATGAAGCCGACGCTGCCGAGATTCATGCCGAACACCGGCAAAGGCGGGGATGAGGACTGGGTTTGGCTCAGGGTCCGATGCAGGGTTTCCAGCAAAAAACCGTCGCCCCCCAATGCCACGACGGCGCTGGCTTGCTCCAGGGGAACGCTACCGTATCGCTGAACCAAACGAGTCCACGCGGCTTGGGCGTCGGGCGTGTCTGCCGCAACAAAACTGAGGCGCGACTCCGCGCCCGGCGTCGGCCAAGACCCCGGCCTCATCGCTTTGGAATGAATGGCGGCGACACCGCCCCGGTTGCGCATCGGCATCATGAGGGAACTGTACCCTAGGACGCGCAGCGGAACCACTCTTCTATGCTGCGGCGCATTCAATGTCTGATACCGGCGAGCTATAACGATGACACACTGCCGGTATCGGGCCGCGACGACGGCCCCGCGCGCCCATGCGCGCGAAGCCAAGGGCGCGGATGCGCCCGCCCGGCGTCTGAGGGCGGCCTTGATGGGGCAACATCAAG
>CAIXKV010000125.1 GCA_903920145.1 uncultured Rhodospirillales bacterium | reverse complement strand
TCCAAGATTTTCAACGTCTGGCGGTCCGACCGGGCTTGGCCCTGATACCAATGGCCTTGGACGCCGGGCGGGCGCATCCGCGCCCTTGGCTTCGCGCGCATGGGCGCGCGGGGCCGCCGATACCAACGGCACGGATCATTGTCTAGGGCCGTTGGTATTACCCGTTGGCGGCCAAGATGCCGCCAACGGGAAAAGGCTCTCGCCCCTATAGGGCCGCCGTTGCCCATGGCCACGAGGCATCCTAATCCCAATGCCAACAGGACAGGGCGATTCAAAGAAATCCATTCTTGACGGTTGCGATGGCGCGGAAGCGGTCTTCAGCGAAGATTTCACGGATTTCTGCGAGAGGACCGGCAAAGCTGTGAGCGATGCGCGCCAAGGTGTTGCCCATTGCGGCCATGGCCTGGGGAGCGGCGCCGGATCGTATCGGGCTGGCATCTTCTCCAAGGATGACATCGCGTCGCCAGTGGAGACGATTCTCGATCCTCCAGTGGTCGCGGACGAGGGCGAGCAGGGCTTCGGGACTGGCATCGGTGCGTGACAGGCTGGTGATAGCGTAGACGATTTCGTGACTAGTCTTGCCTTTGATTTCGCGGGTTCGGGCGATCCGGCAGACCCAGGTTACGCTCGGCCAGTCCAGGGACGGCACAACTTCGCTACTGACGGTGATGTGGCGGGTTTCGATCCGACCGTGTTCTTTCTCGACGGTCTGAGCGCACTCACGAGCTGTAAGGTGGCTAGTGCGAATAACTTTCTGGTGATAATCGTGATGATTGTGGCCCTTGGTGGTGAAGGGTTTGGTGACGGTGCTGACGGTCGAGTGCAGTGCGGGAGGGTGGTGAGGGCTCAAATGCCAGCTTGAGGCTTTCAAGCACCAACTCGGTGTCCACACTCACGGTTCCCTCACCTACACAACTCCTAGAACCGATGGTCGTCATCAAGCTGCGTGGAGGTAGGCAGGAGAGCAGGCAGATCGGCCAGCGTCCGCACGGCTTGTATGCCAGTCAGAAAGACCGGCGATGGCTTGTCTGGTCGAACCATCATCTGCGCTTGCGCCGCCGGGTCTCCTATGTTCGGAACCGGGGGCGTCCAAATTCCTCGCAGATGGATGGTGCGGAAGGGGGCGCCGAATACGTCCTTGTATTCGAGTACAACCTCGTAAGTCTGATCGGCAATGGCGTGAAAAGCCTGGGTCGGATTCCATCTCTCGCCGTCCCAGGCGTGCATAATATCGCGCTCTGTGATCTGAACATCGATTGCTGTTGTCTCGCCGCCAGCGACCAAACCAGACGCGAGCACCGGACGAGTCAATCGTACTGCGCCATCCTCACCTTCGCCGAGGCGCGTGTTGAGATAAATGAAAACATCTTTGGCGGGACCGCTGCCTTTGTTTTGAAGCTCTCCACGGATGAGGATGTCAGGGGTAGATGGTTGTCCGTTCGTCACGCCTGCCAGCGTGGGCTGCCGTCGCGACTTCGGATCGAAATCGAGACCAAAAGGAAGTTGCTGACTGGCGTTAGAGAAGGTAATTACGCAAAATGGTCGCCGATTTTCCTGATGGTGCCGGTCGGCCTGCTTCGTAGCGTCAGCAGTATCGTTCCCAAGTCGCCTAGTTACGTTCGCAAGGTAGTAAGTGGCACCTGCCATCACCACGGTTGCTAGCGCGACAATCGAATTGATCCAGTCACCGGCTGTCATCGCGCGCTATCTCCGCTCGGTTCACTGCACTGCCGTATTCGACGTCTGGACGATCTGCTCCTGCTCGCGCCGCTCGCCATTCCAAATCGCTTCCGCTTTCGCGAACGCCGCGCACAGATCATGCTCTATCGAAATACCGCAAGCAAGCGGTATTCCGGCAGCAGATCATGCCGCTTGGCATTCCCTGTACGTGGGTCAGGCAACGCCTCGAACGCCTTCTCAAACCAGTTCATCCGAGCCTTCTTGTCGGACGCTTCCTTTGAAGCCGATTTCAGTCGGCAGATCTACCCCTCATTTTTCCAAATGCGATTCCCCTGCCAACAGGAGAGCCCCCATGGACTCCGGGCGCTCATCGCCCTATAAATCTTCCATGACTCTGCCTTTCCTCAAAATGCACGGACTCGGCAACGATTTCGTGGTGTTCGACGCCCGGACCACACCGCTGGAGTTGTCTCTTGCGGCGGTGCGGGCGGTGGCCGACCGGCGAACCGGGGTCGGCTGCGACCAATTGATCATCATTGAACAGCCCCGAAGCCCGGAAACCGCCGCCTTCATGCGCATTCGCAATGCCGACGGCGAAGAAGTCGCAGCGTGCGGCAATGCCAGCCGGTGCGTGGCGGCCCTGTTGATGGCCGAAAGCGGTCACGACGGTGTGGTGCTGGAAACCAAAGCGGGCCGCCTGGAGGCCCGTCGGACTCCAGGGGGGCGAATCACCGTGGACATGGGGGCGGCTCGTCTCGATTGGCGGGAAATTCCGTTGGCGGCCCCCGCAGACACCGGGGCTTTGGAGATCGGCCATGGGCCATTGAACCACCCGGTGGCGGTGAATATGGGTAATCCCCATGCGGTGTTTTTTGTTCCCGATGTGGATGTCGTGCCGCTGGCGGAGATCGGTCCTGTCCTTGAGCATCACCCGATCTTCCCAGAACGAGCCAACATTGAGATTGTCCAGGTTTTGGGGCCGGCCCGTCTGCGTATGCGGGTGTGGGAACGCGGCACCGGACTCACTCGAGCCTGTGGCACCGGCGCTTGCGCGGTGCTGGTGGCGGCGGCTCGCCGAGGGCTCACCGGGCGCACCGCCGAGGTGGTGCTGGACGGCGGTTCGTTGGACATCACATGGCGGGCCGATGGCCATGTGCTGATGACCGGCCCAGCCACCACCAGCTTTTCCGGTCGGTTGGCCCCCGGCCTACTACCAGCTTTGCCATGACCGACCCCGCCACTCCGTTTCCGGTTTCCGACCTGTCGGCCTCCCATCCATCGGCCTCCCACCAGGACGACGTGGAGATCATCACCTTTGGGTGCCGGTTGAACGCCTATGAATCCGAAGTGATGCGGGCATTGGGCGATTCGGTTGGTTTGGGGGGAACCGTGATCGTCAACACCTGTGCGGTGACGCTGGAAGCCGAGCGTCAAGCGCGTCAAGCGATCCGCAAGGCTCGACGCGAGCATCCCGAAGCTCTGATCGTTGTCACCGGCTGCGCCGCGCAGATCAACCCTCAAGCCTTTGCCGCCATGCCCGAGGTGGATCGGGTACTAGGCAATGTCGAGAAACTGGCCTCCGAGACCTACGCTGGAACGCCGTTTGGCGTCGGACGCGAAGCGCGGGTCCAGGTCAACGACATCATGGCCGCTCGCGAAACCGCTGGTCATCTGATCACCGGATTCGAAGGCCGCAGCCGGGCTTTCGTCCAGGTTCAGCAGGGCTGCGATCATCGCTGCACCTTCTGCATTATCCCATTTGGGCGTGGGCCGTCGCGTTCGGTGCCGGTGGGGGCCGTGGTCGAACAGGTGCGGACCCTCGTGGCGGGTGGGACTCGCGAAGTGGTTCTCAGCGGCGTCGACATCACCTCTTACGGCGGTGATTTGCCTGGCCAGCCGCGCCTCGGGCAACTGGCCCGCCGTTTGTTGGCCCATGTTCCCGAATTGCCGCGTTTGCGCCTGTCGTCCCTGGACCCCGCCGGGATTGACGAGGATGTGTGGCGGCTGATTGCCGAAGAACCCCGCTTGATGCCGCATCTGCATCTCAGTCTGCAAGCCGGCGATGACCTGATTCTCACCCGCATGAAGCGGCGCCACCGTCGGGCCGACGTGATCGACCTGTGCCGTCGGGCCCGCGCACTCCGGCCAGACCTAGTGTTCGGCGCCGATCTGATCGCCGGCTTCCCCACCGAAACCGAGACGATGTTTAGCCAAACCCTCGCTCTGGTCGAAGAGTGCCGCTTGACCTGGCTTCATGTTTTCCCATACTCCCCACGTCCAGGCACGCCAGCCGCGCGGATGCCTCAATGCCCGGTGGAAGACCGCCGAGAGCGGGCGGCTCGATTGCGAACCGCAGGGGCGGCAGCGGCGGCCCGGTTTTTGGAGTCGCGCGTTGGAACCGAGGCTGAGGTGCTGGTGGAACGAGCCGATCAGGGGCATACCGAGCAATTCGCAGAGATTCGGTTGGATCAGGCGGCTCCGGTTGGCGCCCTGGTTCGAGCCGCCATCACCGCCACCGATGGCACCCGGTTACACGGTATCTTGATGCAGGAGGCGGCATGATCAGGTTCTGGGGCAGCAAGTCAACCGACCACAAGCCCGACTCTCCTCCCGCTTCGGCGCGCCCTGCGCCCACGGTTGCTCCGGCTGCGCTTCCACCTCCGGTCTCGGCCCTACCGTTGGCTTCGTCTCCCGCTCCTGCCGAGCCACCCAAGGCGGGTTGGTTGGCTCGGTTGCGCCAGGGTCTCACCAAATCGTCCAGCAAGCTGACCGAGGGCATCACCGGCATTTTCACCAAGCGCCGGCTTGATCACGCGACCCTGGAAGAGTTGGAAGACCTGCTGATTGCCGCCGATCTGGGGCCGGCCACCGCCGCGCGTCTGACCAAAGACCTCGCCACCGCCCGTTTCGGGAAAGAGATCACGTCCGAAGAGGTTCGGGCCTTGTTGGCTGCCGATATTGCCGGCTTGCTGGCGCCGGTGGCCCGCCCCCTGGTTCCCGACCCGGCCCATAAGCCCCATGTGATCCTCATGGTCGGGGTCAACGGCACTGGCAAGACCACGACCATTGGCAAATTGGCCCATCTGTGGCGGGACGAAGGCCGATCGGTGACGCTGGTGGCCGGCGATACCTTCCGGGCGGCCGCCGTGAGCCAGCTTAAAATCTGGGGGGAACGCTGCGGCTGCCCAGTGGTGGCGCGCGAGACCGGCGCCGATCCTGCGGGCCTGGCCTATGATGCTCTAGAACAGGCTCGCCGCGACGGCACCGACCTGTTGCTGATCGATACGGCGGGCCGGCTCCAGAACAAAAGCGACCTGATGGCCGAGTTGCAAAAAGTAATCCGGGTCATTCGTAAGGTGGATCCATCGGCGCCGCATTCGGTGCTCTTGACCCTCGACGCCACCACCGGACAGAATGCCCATTCTCAAGTGGAGGTCTTCCAGGGCTTGGCCGGCGTTACCGGATTGGTGGTGACTAAACTGGATGGCTCTGCTCGCGGTGGCGTTCTGGTGGCGCTGGCTGAAAAGTTCGGGCTGCCGGTCCATGCTGTCGGCGTCGGTGAAGGCATCGATGACCTTCGGCCCTTCGACTCGACCGCTTTCGCCCGCTCCTTGATGGGGCTGGAATGACCGCGAACCTTGATTATGGCGACGCACTCGACTAACCACGAGCGTGTACGCTCGCCCTCGCGTACACCCACAACCTTGGCTCGGAACGCCGCCGATGTTCGACATCTTCGCAACGATCCTTTCTGCCGGCGTCGTGATTTCGGTGGTCACGCTGGTGGTTCACGAGCCGCTGTTGCTGGCCGCTGGCATCTCCACCATCCTTGGGCTGATGTTCGTGCTCCTGCCGGCCTTTGTGGCCATGGTGCCGATGCTCGGCTACCTGTTGATCTTCACCGGCATCGTATTGCTCGGTTACGGGGTCATCAGCACCCGATCCTGGCTGAACGCCCTGGAAGCCAAGCGGGTTGCGGCGCTGGCGCGTCGGCGGACGCTGGCGGCTGCCAAAAACAAGTCGGATGACGACTCGGGATTGCGTCGGATGCCGCGCATGTCCAGCTTGGCTGGGAGCGGCGAGCGGATCGGCGGCAGCCGTGGCGAGAGGAGCGAGAATGGGACCGGCGGAGCCTTTCTCCCGGCAAGCCGCTCTGACGATCCGTCCGTGTCACCGCCATTGCCTGTTCGGAAGGCGGCAACCGCGCCCGTTGGTGTGTCTTCGCAGGGCCGTGGGGCCAGCGAAGGCGGCGGGATTTCCGGCTCGGCCCTGGGTCGGTTGGGGCGCGGAGTGACCCGCGAGACCTTCAGTCCTTCGTCCGACTCCTTTGCCTCTCCGCGCTCGGCGTTACGGGAGGCCCGAAGCTCCGACGTCGATATCGCCCCCAAGGCGCCTCCGGTTACCGTGCCGGCTGTGGCACCGATTGCCGTCCCCGTGCCTGTCGTGTCTTCGCTGGTTGCGCCTCCCGCGCCCGTGCCGCCCGTTTCTGTGGGGCTTCCCGTTCCCACGCCTGCGGCTCCTCCTGCCGCCAAGCCCAAAAGCCGGGGCGCCGAGCGCATCGAACAGATCAAGGCCGAGTCCCGCCAAGCCAACCAAGCCCGTCGCCGCAAGTCTGCCGCTCTCGGAAAGCCCGTGGCGACGCCCGAAAAGGACGAAGATCGGGACGAACGCCCGCCCGAAAATATGGCATCTCCTCCTCCTCCTCCGGTCGTGATCACGGCAGCCACGGCAACCGTTGCGACGCCACCTTCTGCCGAGCGCCGGAGTCAGATGGAGCGGGATTTACGGGAGTTGGGTTTGCAGAATCAGGTTCGGCTTGAACTGCCCGAACCCGGCCCGGATAAGGCAGGCTCCAAGCCCTTTGTTGCTCGACTGGCGCGGCGAAGCTGAAAGAGCGAAGAGGACGCTGCGGGGGGTGATCTGGGGGTGGATAAACACACATTTTTTGTTGATTAATGTTTTTTTCACATATCCATTGCATGATCCTGGATGGTGAATTATCATATTCCACAGAAAATGGCTTTGGCGTTGCCCTTGCGGCTCGTGTTTTCAGCCACGCCGTTTATGAAGCCCCCTCTGTCCACTGAGGACGTCCGGTCAGCATGTTTGCCGAGGTTAGCCTTCCCCCCTACGATTCAGATGCCCTGCAAACTCAAGCCGCCGGCCTTGCCGCACGGATCGGTGGGTTGGATGGGTTGGACCTGTTGAACGCAGTGCTGCGCGTCGAGTTTCCGGGTCGGATCGCCCTGGTCTCGTCCTTCGGCACGGAGTCTGCGGTGCTTTTGGCATTGGCGGCGGAGGTGGATCCGGCGGTTCCAGTGCTATTTTTGGACACAGGCCGGTTGTTTGGAGAGACGCGGCGTTATCGCGACCAGCTCGTGGCCCGGTTGGGGCTGACGGGCGTTCGTACCCTCAAGCCTGAGCCGTCCGAAGTTAAAGCAGCGGATCATGACGAGCTGTTGTTCCAGCGAAATGCGGATGCTTGCTGTCATCTCCGCAAAGTCCTGCCGCTCGATCGGGCGTTGGGCGGATTCGCGGCGTGGATTTCCGGGCGCAAGCGTTACCATGGCGCCAGCCGGGCCGCGTTGCCGGTGATTGAAATCGACCGGGCCTGGATCAAGATCAATCCGTTAGTCAACTGGTCGCGCGAGCAGATTCAGGCGGAGTTCGAGCGGCGCGCTCTGCCTGCCCACCCGTTGGAAGCCGATGGCTTTTTGTCCATTGGCTGTATGCCCTGTTCGTCTCGGGTGGCGCCTGGAACCGATGTTCGGGCCGGGCGTTGGGCTGGCAAGGAAAAGACCGAGTGCGGTATCCATCGCCCGGCAACCGCCATTCCCGACCTTGAATCGGTTCAAACCGCAGCATAACGACCCGTCGTCTGAAGGAAAATCGGTCCATGGATCAGCTTTCGGCCCTTGAGGACCAGAGCATTTATATTTTTCGCGAGGCTTTCAATAAAATTGATAAGCTCGCTATGCTATGGTCGATCGGCAAAGACAGCAATGTCATGCTGTGGCTGGCCCGCAAGGCCTTTTTCGGTCATGTGCCCTTTCCTGTGGTTCATGTCGACACCCACTACAAAATTCCCGAGATGATCACGTTCCGCGACCGTATGGCGCGGGAGTGGGGGCTGGATCTGGTGTTAGGGCAGAATCAGGCCGCGCTGGATGGCGGCATGGGGCCGCAACGGGGCCGCATCACCTGCTGCACGGCGCTGAAGACCGACGGCTTGAAGGCCGTCATCGCCGAGCAGGGCTACACGGCGGTGATTGCCGGCATCCGTCGGGACGAAGACGGGACGCGGGCGAAAGAGCGGGTGTTCAGTCCGCGCGGCGTGAATGCCGAGTGGGATTTCCGCGACCAACCTCCGGAGTTCTGGGATCAGTTCAAAACGACATTTCCTCCTGGCACGTCGTTGCGGGTTCATCCGATCCTGCATTGGACCGAGCTGGATGTGTGGAAATATATCCGGCGCGAAAATATCCCGGTGGTTGACCTTTACTTCGCCAAGAATGGCAAACGCTACCGCTCCTTGGGCTGCGCTCCCTGTACCACGCCTATTGAAAGCAACGCCACGACGGTCGACGAGATCATCGCGGAGTTGGAGCGAACCCGGACCTCGGAACGCGCCGGTCGCGCCCAGGATAAGGTTTCGGAAGACGCCTTCGAGCGACTGCGGGCCGGCGGCTACATGTAACCGGACAGTCCAGTCGCCGGATAATTCGTATAGTCGGGCCTCTTGGTCGCCCTCTTTTCTATTTTTGGGATTTCTCCACCCATGAACGCCATCGCTGGACGCCGCCCGACCGAGTCGCCCTTGCCCATCGTGATTGTCGGCCATGTGGACCACGGCAAGTCAACCCTGGTTGGACGCTTACTCAACGACACCGGCTCTTTGCCCGAAGGCAAGGTCGAGGCTCTGCGGGAGATGAGCCGTCGGCGGGGAATGCCCTTCGAATGGTCGTTCGTGATGGATGCGCTCCAGGCCGAGCGTGATCAGGGCATCACCATCGACACCACGCAGGTTCGGTTTCGGACTGTCGTGCGTCCTTATGTGATCATCGATGCGCCCGGCCATAAGGAGTTCCTTAAGAACATGATCACCGGCGCCGCCAGCGCCGAGGCGGCGCTGTTGGTGATCGATGTCCAGGAGGGCGCGCTGGAGCAATCCCGCCGCCATGCCTATCTGCTGCACCTGTTGGGTGTTCGGCAGGTGGCGGTGGTGATCAATAAAATGGATATGTGCGACTTCAGTGTCGACCGCTATCAGGCGGTCAGCGAAGGCATTCTTGGCTATCTGTCTGAAATCGGCGTCACCCCTTCGGCGGTGATTCCGGTGTCGGCCCGCCATGGCAACAATATCGTCCAGCGGTGCCGTCACATGTCCTGGTACACGGGGCCGACCGTAACCGAGGCTCTGGATGCCTTCACCACGGCCAAGTCCCTGGCTGACCGGCCCCTGCGATTGCCGGTTCAAGATGTCTACAAACTCGACGAACGCCGGATTGTCGCGGGCCGAATCGAAAGCGGGCATCTGAATGTCGGTGACACCTTAACTTTTCTGCCGGGCGGTCGCACCGCCACCATTGCCACCATCGAAAGCTGGAACGAGGCGACACCCCGGACCCGTGCGGTGGCGGGCCAGTCGGTGGGCCTTACTCTTGACCAACCCATCTTCGTTGAGCGCGGCCACGTCGCTTCGCTGGTCGCAGCCCGGCCCGTGGAGACCCACACCTTACGGGTTCACCTGTTTTGGCTGGGTCACGAGCCCTTGACCATCGGCAGTCGCTACACGCTCAAGGTGGCCACCGCCGAACATGACGTCACCGTTCAGGCCATCGAGCGGGTGATTGATGTGGAAGACCTGTCCAACCACGGCGGGGATCGGGTCGAGCGTAACGGCGTTGGTGAGGTGATTTTGCATAGCCGTTCGGCTATGGTGGTCGATGATTTTATCGAGGTTCCCCGCACGGGACGGGCCGTCATCGTCGATGGCTATGATGTGGTGGGTGGCTGCATCATTCAACAGCCGAAGGCCGACGAGATGCCGGCCCGTAATCTGATCACCACCAGCCACACCGTCACCCCCGAAGAGCGCATCAGGGTGAATGGGCATCTGGGGGGGGTGTTGTGGTTTACCGGGCTTTCGGGGGCTGGCAAGTCAACCCTGGCCATGGCGCTGGAGCGAGAGCTGTTCCGCAAGGGGATTCAGGTCTATGCCCTGGATGGCGACAGCATCCGTCAGGGGCTCAATGCCGATCTGGGATTCTCGCCGGACGACCGTAGCGAGAATATCCGTCGAGTGGCCCAGGTTGGCCGTCTATTCGCCGAAGCCGGCGTGATCGTCGTCACCGCCTTGATTTCGCCGACCCGTGCCGACCGGGCGTTGGCCCGCCGTATCGGGGGCCGGCATTTTCACGAGATATTTATCGACGCCGACCTTTCGGTGTGTGAAGCCCGCGACACCAAAGGCCTATACCGCAAGGCCCGCGAAGGGTTGATTTCCGAATTCACCGGCGTTTCGGCTCCCTATGAACCACCCGTAACGCCGGAGTTGACGCTGCATACGGGAGGCCAGACGGTAGAGAACTGCTTGGCTGAGTTGGTGGCCTATGTTGAACGCATCTTGATTCGCCCCGCACGGCACGGCGGAGCGTGAGGACCGGACTTTTCGTGGGCTGTAGCCCACACCCGCACAGGATCAGTCGGCAAAGGATCGGTCGGCCTTTTGAATTCGTGGCGTTTTATCCATAACGTCATGAGGTCAAGAAAGCCATGCTCCTTGCGGGTGTCGGGCGAAGCCCTCCGAAAGCCAAGAAAACAGCCCTATCCTAATCGGGACTGCTGGCGTCGGCATCGCTTTCTGGGGTTCCGATCATGGCCTTGGCCACCAAGCCGGCATTGGCGCGGATTTTCTTTTCGATGGTTTCGGCCAATTCGGGATTGGCGCGCAGGAATGTCTTGGCGTTTTCCCGTCCCTGGCCAATTCTGGTGCCTTCGGTTGAAAACCAAGCCCCTGATTTATCGACTACGCCGGCCTGAATTCCCAAGTCTAGCAATTCACCAACCTTGGAAATCCCCTCACCATACATGATATCGAACTCCACCACGCGGAACGGCGGAGCCATTTTATTTTTAACAACTTTGACACGGGTTTGGTTACCCACCACCGTATCCCGATCTTTGATTGCGCCGGTTCGACGAATATCCAGGCGAACCGAAGCATAGAACTTCAGGGCATTGCCGCCGGTTGTCGTCTCTGGATTGCCAAACATCACGCCGATCTTCAAACGGATCTGGTTGATAAAGATCACCATTGTCCGTGAACGCGAGATCGAGCCGGTGAGTTTGCGTAACGCTTGGCTCATCAAGCGGGCGTGCAGACCGACATGGCTGTCGCCCATTTCGCCTTCCAGTTCGGCCCTCGGCACCAGGGCGGCAACACTGTCGACCACCAGAATGTCGATGGCCCCCGAGCGCACCAATGTGTCGGCGATTTCCAGGGCTTGCTCGCCGGCATCGGGCTGCGAGATCAACACCTCGTCGATATTAACCCCCAGCTTACGAGCATAACCAGGATCGAGAGCATGTTCAGCGTCAATAAAAGCGCAAGTCCCGCCATTTTTTTGGGCTTCTGCGATAGCATGCAATGCTAAAGTTGTCTTTCCAGAGCTTTCTGGTCCATAGATTTCAATAATTCGGCCTCTTGGCAACCCACCAATGCCAAGCGCAATATCCAGGGCCAGCGAGCCGGTCGATACCACTTCGGTTTCGACTTGAGTCGCATGGGCCCCTAACTTCATGATTGAGCCCTTGCCAAACGCCCGCTCGATTTGACTGAGCGCGGCATCGAGTGCCTTTTGCTTGTCCATTGGTTCTTTATCCACCTGTCGCGACGGTGCGGTTGCCATCAACCTTTCCCCCTTGTTTCTGTCATACGCCCGGCAGGCGCGCAACAGGCGCATTGTACCTATTCTGTTCCAATGGGCAAGGGCTATTTTCCTGAAATGTTCGGCTTTGTTTGATCGAACATTTCAAGAAAAGGCGATCGGGCGGAGCGTCACCGCTCCAGCGGCATCAGGTCGAAGGCCACCGTGATCCGCTGACCGGAGCTTCGGAAGGGCCGCACGCCGTGCCAGAAATACGAAGGAAACAGCACCAGCCGCCCGGCGGCAGGCGGCACCCGGCGGGTGGGAGGCGGGAATGTGAAGGGCAGTTCGGCCCAAGGGCGCCCGAATTCGATGCAACCGGGGTCGTCTCCAGGGGCAAAATCCGGCACCTGAACATAATAAGCCCCACTCAACCATCCTTCCGGGTGGATATGAGGCACATGATATCCCTGGTCCTCCAAAATCACCGACCAGCCACGATAGGCATAGCGCCGGGGCCGACCGGCCAAAAAAGGATGAGGCGAATCCCCGTCCAAAGCCTCCAAGCCGTCCAGATAAACCCGTATGGCGGCGTCGATGGCCTGGCGTAGCCGCGCGATGCTGGCCACCGGCTCGGTAAAGATGTTGTTTTGGGTCTGGGTTCCGCCTCGGATGCTCTGGGTGGCTGGCTGCCATTTCCGGGATTTCAGCGCCGCGAGGTCTTGAGCCAGCCTTTGATTAAAGGCCCCCAGGTCTTCGGCACCGGGAGGGAAAAGCGGGGCGGTCAAGTGAATCCAACGATGGAGATCGGCCAACCGCTCGGCAGCGGTGTGGTTTCCGGCCAACCGCAGTCCCAACGCCCGATAGGCCAAGGCTTCCTGATCAAACGGATCCATGGCCAGGGCCCGATCGCAGGCTTCGATGGCTCCCGGCCCGTCGCCCGCCCGCAGCAGCGCCGCCGCCCAATCCCGAAGGATTGGAGCTTGGCGCGGCCCCAACAACGCCGCCCGTTGCAGGGCGTCCACCCCTTCGGCAATGGCGCCGGCTTGAACCAGGGTTGCCCCCAGGCGATGATGGCCATCCGGCCGACCGCCATCGGGGGTGACCCTTAACGCCGCTCGATAGGCACTGACCGCCCCAGCCAGATCGCCGGCCCGCTTCAGAGCATCGCCGCGAATGCGTTGCGCGTCGGGGTGAGTGGGCCAAGCGGCCACTGCCGCTCGCGAGGACTCCAACGCCTCGTCAGGCCGACCGAGATCGCGCAAACATTCAGCAAGATTCTCATGGGCTGTAACCGAGAGTGGTTGATGGCGCAACGCGGTGCGGTAGGCGCTAACCGCCGCTTCGGGTTGTCCCTGTCCGCGCCGCACTGTACCCAATGTGTTCCAGGCATCGGCGAAGTCCGGGGCCAACGCCAAGGCTCGTTCCAACAGAGCAGCGGCACTGCCCAAATCACCTTGGTCCTCCAATGCCGAGCCCAGATTATTCATGGCCGGCACAAAATCCGGGCGAGCCGCCAACGCCGCCCGATAGGCCGTAATCGCCCCGTCCAGGTCGCCATTTTGCTGCAACACTACGCCCAGATTGTTCAAAGCGTCGGCATGGGCTGGATCCAGCTCCAGCACCCGACGATAGCCGGCGATGGCTTGGGCATTGGCTCCGGCCATCTGTCGAGCCAATGCCAGTTCGTAGCGCACCAAGGCCAAATGGTCGAGGCCTCCCGCAGCGGCGGCTTCCAGCAACGCCATCGCCGGCTCGACCCGCCCCAGTTGGCGGAGGGTCAAACCCAGATTGAACACGGTTTCGGGATCGTCCGGTTCCAGGGCCAAGGCCCGGCGGAAGGCCGCTTCGGCCTCTTCGCGCCGTTGAGCCGCCAGCAACACCACGCCGCGATGCCGCGCAATCCCCGGATCATCAGGCCAAGCCGCCGCCGCCCGGTCCAGCAATAGCAATGCCGCCGCCCCATCGCCTTCCTGATAGCACAACAATCCCAGCCGATGCAGGGCTTGAGGATGTCCCGGCGCTTGCTCCAAGACTTCGGTGTACAACCGGCGGGCGGTTCCCCAATTCCCGTCACGATGGGCCTGCCAAGCGGTTTCCAGGACGGTTTCCAGGGTCTTTTCCAGCATGACGGCGCCCCCCTCTGTGCAATCAGTCGACCGTAACACCCACCACCTCGGGCTGTCGAGATCGTCGCGGCGAGAGGGCTATTAGCTGATGATCCAACTATACCCTTTCATAGACAATCATGGCCTGATATACGCTTGGCATGAAGTTATCCGAGTGGGCCAAACGGCAGGGGATCACGTACAAGACGGCATGGCGCTGGTTCAAAGCCGGCGCTCTGCCGGTGCCTCATACACAACTGCCATCCGGCACAATCCTGGTGCATCCGCCAGAGGTTGGTTCATCGGAGACGGCGGCGCTGTATGCGCGGGTGTCAAGCGGAGATCAGAAGCCGGACCTGGAGCGCCAGCTTGGGCGTCTGACGACCTTTGCCACCAGCCAGGGCATGGCTGTGGTCAAATCGGTTTCGGAAGTTGGTTCTGGACTGAACGGACACCGGCCGAAGCTGATGAAGCTGCTGGCCGATCGAGATGTGCAGGTTATTGTGGTCGAGCATCGAGACCGATTGGCGCGCTTCGGTTCAGAGTACATTGAGGCGACGTTGGCTGCTTCCGGACGCAAGCTGGTGGTGGTCGATACCGGCGAGATGAAGGATGATTTGGTCCAGGACATGATCGACGTGCTGACCAGTTTCTGCGCTCGACTGTATGGTCGGCGCTCGGCCAAAAACCGTGCGCTGAAAGCCGTGGCTGCCACCCAGGAGGAGCCGTCGTGATCCTCGCTCACAAAATCGCGCTTGATCCGAACGACCGGCAGGCAACGCACTTTGCCAAGGCTGCGGGCACGGCACGGTTTTCCTGGAACTGGGCGCTGGGGCAATGGCAAGAACAATTCAAAGCTGGCAGTAAACCGAACGAAGCGGCCTTGCGCAAGCAGTTGAACGCCATCAAGGATGAACAATTTCCATGGATGGCCGATGTAACAAAAAACGCACCGCAACAGGCAATCAAGAACCTGGGAACGGCGTTCAAGAACTTTTTCGATGGGCGGGCGAAGTTTCCGAAGTTTAAAAAGAAAGGCGTTCACGACAGCTTTCGGGCCGACAACGGTCCTCAGGTCAAAGGCGCGGATGCGGTTATTGTTGACGGCAAGCGCGTTCGTTTGCCGGTGATCGGTTGGGTGCGGATGCGCGAGCCGTTGCGCTTTGCCGGTCAAGTCAAGTCGGCGGTGGTGTCGCGCACCGCCGATCGTTGGTTCGTCAGTCTTCAGGTCGAGATACCCGATCGTGCCATGCCCGAAAACCAAGGAGCGGCGGTTGGTGTTGATCTCGGCGTCAAAGCGCTGGCGACCTTGAGCGACGGCGGTACCTTTGAAGGCCCAAAGGCACTGCGCAAGAACCTGAAGAAACTGCGGCGGTTGTCCATATCCCTGTCTCGCAAAGCCAAAGGATCGAACAATCGGCGCAAGGCTAGGATAAAAATAGCCCGATTACACGCCCGCATCGGCAATATCCGCAATGATGTTACGCACAAAGCGACCACGGCGATAGCCAAAAACCACGGCGTCATCGTGATCGAAGACTTGAACGTGCGGGGCATGATGGCGAATGACCGCTTGTCACGTGCCATCGCCGATGTTGGTTTGCACGAGTTCCGGCGGCAGATCGACTATAAAGCGCTCCTGAATGGGTCCAAGATTATCGTGGCCGACCGCTGGTATCCTTCGAGCAAGACCTGTTCGACATGTGGATACAAGATGGAAGTCTTGCCGCTGTCGGTGCGAGATTGGACTTGTCCGGCCTGTGGCGGCGCTCACGATCGAGACGTCAACGCAGCGAAGAACCTCGTGAAATTGGCCGTGAGTTCCACGGTGTCAGCCTGTGGAGAGGAAGGCTCTGGCGGTCGGCGTAAGCCGGCCGTGAAACCAGCCTCGAAGAAGCAGGAACCGAACGCCGTTTGTCCCTTGGGATAAATGGGTAGGTTTCGGAGAACGGTTGGTTCCTGGGGTGATTTTGGTGATAGACCCCGACCCGGTGTTTTTCGTACCCTCCGCCCCCTTAGGCCCGTTTCGGAACCGGGCACAGTTGAGCTGAGGACTCCCGGAATGCCGGCATCTGCGGTATGGCGTATTATCATCACCCTGTTTCGGTTCGGTTTGGCCATCGTCATCCTGTGGGCGTTGATCCATTTCAAAATTATCGACCTTGTGGCGGTTTCCCATCTGTGGATGAAGCCAGGGGAACTGAGTCTTGCCACTCTTTGTCTTTTGGCCGGGATTTTCGTTGCCGCCCAACGCTGGCGATTGTTGTTGAAGGTCCAGGGGGTTGAGGTTCGTTATGGGCCGGTGTGCCGTTTGGTTGGCTTTACGACACTGGCCGGCATGATTTTGCCCGGCGCGACCAGCGGTGAAGCCCTCAAGGTGCTGTGGGTGATGCGTTCGGTTCCAGGGGCTCGCGTGCCGGCGGTGCTGTCGATCATCATGGATAAAATCATTGCACTGCTGGCAATCATCTTCACCGGAGCCTTGGCTGCTCTTCTGGACTTGGACGCCCTGACCCACAATCCGGCTCTTCGGGTCTTTGTCCTGTCCCTGTGGGCGGTGGTGGCCGGAGTGGTGCTCGGGGTGGTGGGGCTGGTTCTGTTACGGCATTGGCGGGTCATGGACCGCTTTCCCCGCGATGGCCAGGGCCGGCTGTATCGGCTGTTCCGACAGATGGTCGACGTCATTCGTGCTTACTTGGATGTGCCGGGGACTTTGGTTCAAGCCTTTGGGTTGGCCTTGATTTGCTGTTTGCTGATGGTGGCGGGCGTGACTCTGCTGGCCGACACCGTAGAGGCGGCGATTCTGACCCCGCCCCAATACGCCATGGGGCTGGTGGCGGGGATGTTGGCCAATCTGCTGCCCTTGACTCCGGGAGGGATTGGCGTTGGGGAAAGCAGTTTTGGTTATGTCTGCGACCTGCTCGACACCGGCTCCGGAGCGGCTTATGGTTCGGTGTTCTTGGCGTTTCGCTTGGCCAGCATCCTGGCTCTTTTGCCCTTTTTGCTCGCAATCCCAGAGGTCAACCTGATCGAGACTGAAAAGCCCTGACACTCTTCACCCCGCCCTACCCGCCACACCCCCGCACCCCCGCTCCAGCCACCCGGCCCAGGATTCGCAGGCCCCGCCCCGGCCAGCTCCCTGGCCCGTCCACGGTCTCGATCACCCCCCAGTCTCCTGTAACCAGAGCGTGACCAGGGTAACTCCAGGGCAGCAAACTGAACACCTGGATCACTCCAGCTTGTCCGATGGCCAAGGGTTGCCACGTTTGAGGGTCGCGAATGATCACGTCGGCGAAACCGGGCGGGTGCAACAAACCATCGTCCCCTTCCAAAAACACCGTGCCGATTTGCTCGGCCATGCCATAGAAGTCATGAATACGGGTCAGGGTACAAGATCGGGCCAACCCGTTTCGGAAGGTCGCAGGATCCACCGCCTGATCCGTCAACCGCTTCCAGCCACCGCCATGAACCAGGATTCCCCGACTCAAGTCGAGGCGTTGCCCTCGGTCCTCAAGCGCCCGATGAAGGCGCTGCCACACCACCGCCGTCGTGCCATGGATCAGAAAGGGCTGGTCACCGTAACGCGAAAGAAAATCGGTGATAACGGGCATGGCTAAATGCTCTTCGCCGTCCAAGGCAAAAGCGTAATTGCGACCCAGCTTCATCACCCCCAGAATTCCCGCCGCCCGAGCACTGGTGGCTCCGCCCTCCCCCAGGGTTTCCCGGCTGTCGATGATCAACATCGGCAACCGCACCGGCCCTAAGACCGTCCGCAACACGGCGGCCAGCGCCCGAGCCTGGAGCCGCACCGCCCGCTCATCCAACGCCACCCGACTGACCGCCCGCCCGGAGGTGCCGCTGGAGCGCACCCAACTGCGAATCTCGGTCTTGGGCACCGAAACCAGCCGGTGGCCATGGCTACGAAACAGATCGACCGGCAAAAAAGGAATCTCCGCCAACGAGGTCGCCCGAGACCAATCCGGCCACGCCACCGCCAGCAGCCGCCGGTAATCGGGACAGGCCGCCTGATGATGGGCGGTCAGGGCCAGCAGCGCCGGTAGCAACCGCCGCTCCTTGTCAGCCTGGGCCTCCCTGAACGGCTCCTCTCCCAACCACTCTTCCAGAACAGGGATCCCATCGAGCCTTAAAGAGGGGCTCGATACCGGCGGTGTGTCCTTATCGTGGCGTGCCGGTATCATGGAAACAGCCCTCGACGGTCAATCTTCCCATTGGGCAGATGGGGAAAGGCCGCCACCCCCCGGCAGATCACCGCCCCCGGATGCAACCCGGTCGCGGCGATGACCGTCGCTCGTAATTGTCGCTGGCGCTCGGGATCGCCTTCGGTGGTGACCAACACCAACCGCTCGCCCTCTTGCCCAGCCACCACTGGCGCCACCGGCTCGGCGGCGGCCTCGACATCGGCCAGATCGATCCGCACCCCCAACAGCTTGGCGAACAAGCGCTTGCGTCCGGTCAGGATTAGGGTTCCGTCGGGCTCCAACCGCCCCAGATCGCCCGTCGCCAACCGGCCCCCCAGCCGATCCCCCGCCGCCAACCCGGCCCGATCGACGGCATAACCCATCATGACATTGGGGCCGTAATAGATCACCTCGCCCGCCTGTCCGGGTTCCGCCACCAAGCCGGCTTCGGTCAAAATCTCCAACCGACCGCCGGGCAAGGCCGGGCCGACCGCGCCTGGACGGGTCGCCGCCTCCCCCGCCGGCAGCGTGGTCATACGCGGCCCGGCTTCGGTCTGGCCATACATGACGTGAAAGCGCCCCCCCTGGCGAGCACACATCTCGGCGGCCCGGCAAACCCGATCCGGAGCCAACCGCCCCCCGGCCTGGGTGAACAACCGCAGGCTGGGAACCGCCAACCGGGCCAAATCCAAGCGTAACAGGCTGTCCCAATGAAACGGCACTCCGGCCAACGCCGTCACGCTTGAAACCCGAACCAACCGCCACAGCGCGTCATCCAGGAACGATCGATCGGTGATCACCACACTGCCCCCAGCCGCCAAGTGGCTATGCAGCACCGACAGCCCATAGGAGTACCATAAGGGCAGATGGGCCAGGGCCCGATCCTGGGGACCAATCCCTAAAACCTGAATGATGGCCTGGGTGTTGGCCGCCATCGCCGCCGCCGATAATGCGGCAAAGCGGGGATTGCCGGTGCTGCCCGAGGTCGCCAGCAGCAGCGTCAAATCGGGATGGATCGGGCCAGAAACCGGCAAAGAGTCGGGGCGCCGCCACACCGCCAACCCGGCGATCGGCGAGGGCGCCGATACTAGGTCGGGAACCGGCGGCTGTTGACACGCCGCCGGTGTCAAAACCCATTCAGGTTCGAAACGCCGGGCCAACGCGGCGAGACGTTCAGAACCAAGCCCAGGATCGAGCGGACAAACCGCATGTCCCGCCGTTAAAGCCGCATAATAGCCAATCACCGCCGGAATGCTGTTCGGGGCCAAAATCCAGACCAGGGCCTTGGCCGGAGAGGACAGGGGAGCCTGGGCGATGGCTTGGCGAAGGGCGACATGGGTTACACAGGTCTGCTCATCGATCAGGGCTGGGGCCTCTGGAACCCAGAAGTGGGGCTCCAGCGGAGGCCAGACACATCCTGTCCGACCGCTGGCAGCCCCGATCATAACACCATCCCACCATCCACGCCCAACACCTGCCCGGTCACATAAGCCGCCTGATCCGAGACCAAGAAGGCGATGACGTCCGCCACCTCCTCGGCCCGCCCGGCTCGACCCAGCGGAATCGCCGCCCGCCGGGCGGCATCGGTTTCGCGGTCCAGATGGCGGATCATGTCGGTTTCAATATAGCCGGGCGCCACCGCATTCACCCGAATCCGATCCGGCCCCAGTTCCTTGGCCGCCGATAAGGTCAGCCCGATCAACCCAGCTTTGGAGGCGGCATAGACCGCCTGCCCAACATTGCCCCGGACTCCCACGATGGAGGAAACCAGCACCATCGCCCCGCCAGAGCCCCGCCGCATCAACCGGGCCGCCCACTGGACATTCCTGATCGCGGCGTGCAAATTGACCGCCATCACCCGTTCCAGGCTATCGTCGGCGATCATGCCCAACCGGGCATCCTCGAGGAGGCCGGCATTACTGATCAGGATATCAAGGCGGCCCAAGGTCGCGTGAAGGGTTCGATACAGGCTGGCGATCTCTGCCGGACGAGCCATGTCGGCCTGAACCGCCAAGCACCGATGGCCGGTTTCAGCCTCCAAGGCCGCTGCCTTGGCGGCCAAATCCTCGGGGTCGGTATGGCCGTTCAACACCACTCGCGCCCCGGCCCGCGCCAGCCGTTGCGCCGTGGCCCAGCCGATCCCTCGTCCGGCCCCGGTCACCAAAGCCACCCGCCCCTCTAATGCCTGCCCAGGGTCCGGCGGTAAAGACCCAGACTTGTCAGGCGGGGGCGATAAGGTGGCGGTCAAGGGTGCGCTCCGCGTCTTCGAAACTCGCCATGGCAATGATTTCGTCGGTGTCGAGCATCACATCAAATTCGGCCTCGATCGCCGCCACCAACTGCATATGCCCGACCGAATTCCAGGCGGGTATTTCACGATACCGCAACCCTTCCACCACAGTCTCGGGTGAAAGGTCGAGGGTGTCCCGGAAAACCTGGGTCAGACGAGCGTGAATGGACATGGGTTTGGCTTACCCCCCCCCGGTGATGCTGTCAAGGCGCGCTGGATCCGCCAAAGGTGACAGGGTCATCACCTCAGCAATGGCGCGCGCCACCCGGACCACCGCCGACGAGGACAAATCCGGAAAGCATGGCAAACCCAAGGTACTCGCCGCCAGAAGGTCGGTGGTCGGTAAGGGCGTTCGCGGGCAGTCGGCAAAGGCCGGCTGCCGGTGCACCCCCCGCCCCCACCATTGACGGGTATCGATGGCTGTCATAGCCAGTGCCCGCGCCAGGGCATCGGCCTCGGGACGATCGAGCCGCAGCACGGTGGTGGACGCCACCCAACACTCACCGTAGCCTTCGGGCAAACTCACACCGGGAACATCCGCCAAGGCCCGGCGGTAATTCAACGCGACCAGTTGAAAAGCACGGCGTAATTGCGGCCATTCGTCCAAAGCAGCATGGCCAACCGCCGCGTGATATTCGCTGAGTTTGCCATTCAAGGCCGGAACCATGGCGGTGCGGACCTGATAGAAACCGAAATTCAGCCGCCGCCGCATGTCTTCGGAAAAGGCCCCATCCGGGCAAACCACCACCCCACCCTCGCCGATCCCCAGAATCTTAGTGGCATGCAAACTGACCATCACCGCCGACCGTTGGGGCCGAACCGTATCAAACCCAGCCGCCGCATCAATCACCACCGCCAGCCGGTGCCGCTCACCAAACGCATCCCATGCCGCCAGATCTGCCGTTGGGTCCAATACGGGCTGACCGAATGGCACCACCGGCACGACGGCTCCCACTGGCCCCGGTGCCACCGCCAAAGCCGCCGCCGCGATAGCCGGAGTCATGGCCCCATGATCAGGATCAACATCGACCAGATAAGGAACGAGGCCAGCCAGCCGGATGGCGTGAGCGGTGGCCACAAAGGTCCAGGCAGGAACGAGGCAGAGCGACCCCGGCGGCGGAGCTGCCACCATCAGCGCCGCCGTCAGTCCCAAGGTGCCGTTGGCCACCATCACCACCCGTTCGGGTTCAACCTCAAAGTGATGGGCAAGGCGCATCTCTAGACGCAACGACAGCGGACCATAGTTGGAATAATGGCGGATCCGGTCGATTTCGGCGAGATAGCGGGTGAGGGCGGACAGCGGCGGCAAGCGGGGCTGGGCAACGGGCAACGACATGGAACACGGCCCCTTTCAGCCAAATCATCGATGGGACAGGATGACGTCAATCACCCGCAGCGTCAACGCGCTCTGATCGGATGATTTGGCTTTGCCCATCGGGTTCCGAAGTTGAAAATTTTCAACTTTAGAATAGCTCTAAAAAAGCCCTCCTTTGGTTTGTTGAAAATTTTCAACTTTTGCCGCCCTTAACCGGCACTGACTCCCACCAAGACCGGATCGGCCAGGATCGCCTCGATGGCGTCCCGCATATCCAGCAATCGCTCCCGGTCTTTCTCATCCAGGGATTGGGGGTCATCCCGCAAACGGGTGAGTATTTGATGGGCATCGGCAAGTTGGCGGCTCAGGCGACGCGGGCGGGAGGCCGGTTTGGACGAAGGCCGCTCGGACGCCCGTGAGGACTCCGATGACCGAGAGGCGGGAAGGGGCGACAGCGAGGGGTCGGGGTCCGGTGGAGCGGTTAATTCGGCCACCAGCGCCCGCCAGAGCGCCCATTGGCCATCGACATCCTTTTCCGCCGCGATCCGGGCCAAACGATATTTGGCGGGCCGCAAACCGGCGGCTTCGGCCCGCATGGCCTCGGGCAAGCGGCGCAAGGACAGGGTTCGGGAAATTTCGGCCTTGTCTCGACCAAAGCGAGTAGCGATATCCACGGCCTTGTAGCCGTGACGTTCCATCAAGCCCGCATAGGCATCGGCCTCTTCGAATGGCGTCAGGTCAGCCCGGTCGAGATTCTCGATCAGAGCGATTTCCTCGCTGTCGCCACTCACCAACACGCCGAAGATGGTCGGCCACTTCAACAGCCGAGCAGCCCGAAGCCGCCGCTCTCCATAGACCAATTGCCACCGCCCCCCTGCGGCCTCTTTCAGCCCAATCGGCTGTTGCAAGCCATGGCGTTCCAGGGAGGTGGTCAGGATGGCCATCTCGGCTTCGTCGAACTGGCGCCGAGGCTGGTGGGGATTAGGGTCAATCCGATCCAGATCCGCCTCCACCACCAAGGGCGCGTTTTCCGAGACGCCGAACAGGGAATCCCGTCCAAACTGGCCCGTCGCCCCCAACATCCAGTCGGCTTTACGCTCAATTTTACGCGACATTGTTGGCCTCCAGGCGTTTGCTGCGCTCCTCGACCAACGCCGCCGCCACCTCTTCGTAGGCAGCGACACCGGGCGCATCGGCATCGATTTCGACGGCGGCCCGTCCTGAAGCGGTGGTTTGATCATAGATCGCCGCTGACGGAACCGGGTCAAAAATGCGCAGATGCTTGCCAAAACCCTTATGAATATCGTCGAGGGTGGCTAGGTCGTTTTTGAGACGTCGATTAAATTTGGTCGGCAAGATGCCGAGAATGGCCAAACGCGGATTCGAGCGGCGCTTGGTCAGATTGACGTTACGCAATAAGAAATCGATACCCACCACCGAAAAGATCGCGGTTTGGCAGGGAATGATGATCACGTCAGCGGCGGTCAGGGCATTTTTGGTGAGCTGACCGATGTTAGGCGGGGTGTCGATGATCACGAAATCATAGCGATTGCGGCAAGTCCCCAGCCGTTCCTTGAGGGCATGCTCCCCTCCCGACTGCACCATTAAATCCGGTTCGATTTCGGCCAATTGGATTGAGGACGGCACCACCCGAATATCCAACTCACCAACCCGGATGGCCAGATCGTCCAGGTCGCAGACCGATTCCGTTTTCAGGGCGTTGAAGAGAGTCGGGCGCGGTTTGCCGGTAACGGCGTCCGGCTCATAGGGATTGACGCCAAAATGGAGTGTGGCATTCGCCTGGGGATCGGCATCGATGAACAGCACGCCATAACCCTGAAGCGCCAGAACCGTTGCGATATTGACCGCGCTGACGGTTTTCCCGACACCACCCTTTTGGTTGGCCACCGCCAGCACCAACGCCGGCCCCCGAGGCCGACTTTGACGACGGCTTTCGGCCAACAGACCAACCACAGCCAACGGCACCCGCTCGCTGCTGTTTTCCCAGCGGCTCACCTTTTGCTTGTCATATTTCCGGTTCAACTGCTGATTCAACCAAGAGGCAAATTCAGTCTGACTCAGCCCCCGTTCCTCTCGAATCATCCGCACATCATCGCCACGCATCGCCCCCTCCCCCAAACACCAATCTCAATCGACCCTGCTGGCTCTTGACAGGTAGATGCTACTTTGTCAATGGCGCCGAAGTTGTATCTACAGGCTTCCTGTCATGTCATACCCTCGAGCCTTGATGGTGACTCATCAAGGCTGCCCTCAGACGCCGGGCGGGCGCATCCGCGCCCTTGGCTTCGCGTCCACGAGGACGCGGGGCCGCCGTCGC
>CAIXKV010000124.1 GCA_903920145.1 uncultured Rhodospirillales bacterium | reverse complement strand
GTTGGTATGAGGTTGGAATGGGCTTATACCATCGGGCCTTGATGGTGACTCATCAAGGCTGCCCTCAGACGCCGGGCGGGCGCATCCGCGCCCTTGGCTTCGCGTCCATGAGGACGCGGGGCCGTCGTCGCGGCCCGATACCGGCAGTGTGTCATCGTTATAGCTCGCCGGTATTAAAGGCTGCGGCATTTTGTCCGGCAATAAAAAATTAACCGTGCGTCTTCATCGCCTGTCATCACGGATGGGCTACGGGGTCTCTCATCTTCGAGCGCGACCGTCGATGACGGTTCGGCGTCGATCTAGGTGGGGGGTTGAATGGACGGGGTATTCGACGGTTCGCTGACCATGGTCAGCATGATCTTCATCGTTCTGGCGCTGGCGCTGGCGTTCGGTTTTGAATTCGTAAACGGCTTTCACGACACCGCCAACGCCGTTGCGACGGTGATCTACACCAACACCCTTAAACCAACCACGGCAGTCGTGTGGTCGGGCTTTTGGAATTTCCTGGGCGTGTTGACCTCGACCGGGGCGGTGGCGTTTGGGATCATCGCCCTGTTGCCGGTCGAGTTGATCGTCAATGTCGGCTCCGGCGCCGGTTTCGCCATGGTCTTCGCCCTGCTGGTATCGGCGATCATCTGGAACCTGGGCACATGGTACTTGGGCTTGCCGGCCTCCAGCTCTCATACCTTGATTGGCTCTATCGTCGGCGTTGGGCTGGCGAACTCCGCCCTATCCGGCGGCCATGCCTTCGGCGAAGGTGTCAATTGGGGTAAGGTTCAGGACGTTGGCATGTCGCTGGCGATCTCGCCGTTGGTTGGCTTTTTCTGTGCGGCGCTGCTGTTGCTGTTGGCTAAGGCGCTGATCCGCAAGCCAGAGCTGTATACGGCGCCCGAGCCCGGCAAGGCTCCGCCGGTATGGATTCGCGGCTTGTTGGTGTTGACCTGCACTGGGGTCAGTTTTGCTCATGGGTCGAATGACGGGCAGAAGGGCATGGGCCTGATCATGCTGATTCTGATCGGCATCATCCCAGCGACCTACGCTCTGAATCCCAATACCGGAAGCGATCAGATGGCGGTGATCGCCGCCACTTCGGACAAGGTCGGCGTGATTTTGGAGCATTCCGGTAAGACCACGGTTCCGGTGGCTGACCCGGACAGCACGCTTTCGGCCACTCTGCGCACTGGGCTGGTGCCGGATGAGAGCTATGCGGCAATCGCCATCAAAAACAAGGCGATTCGGAACGGGATCGCGGGCGCCAAGAGCTTTACCGATGTGCCGCCCGAAGCCCGCCGCACACTGCGTACCGACATTTATCTGGTCACGGAAGCTCTGGGTAAGCTGTTGAAGGCCCCCAACCCGTTCTCGGCGGAGGAAAAAGCCACCCTCACCAGCTATAAGGACGAGCTGAAGGCGACCACCCAATTCATCCCGACCTGGGTCAAGGTGGCTGTAGCGCTGGCCTTGGGGTTGGGAACGATGGTCGGCTGGAAGCGCATCGTGGTGACGGTTGGTGAAAAAATCGGTAAGGCCCACCTGACCTACGCCCAGGGCGGTGCGGCGGAATTGGTGGCCATGACCACCATCGGCGCCGCCGATGTGTTGGGGCTGCCGGTCAGTACCACCCACGTCCTGTCCTCGGGCGTTGCCGGCACCATGGCCGCCAACCAGTCCGGGCTTCAGATGGGAACCTTGCGAAACCTGTTGTTGGCCTGGGTTCTGACTCTGCCGGCATGCGTGCTGTTGGGGGCAACTTTGTTCTCCTCGGCCCTTTATCTGGTGCTTAACGTCTTCGGGCTTTAAGGATTTTGTGAGGGGGGAGACGTGTTTGCGCGTCTCCCACCGAGAATTTCCTTGACCGCGACGGGATTGAGCCTCAGTTATGGCGCTGAATTTCACGGAAGAATAAGGGCCTCATGGCGAAGGAAGATCTGATTGAATTCTCGGGTACCGTGATGGAGCTGCTGCCCAACGCCATGTTCCGGGTTAAGCTCGATAACGATCACGAGGTTCTGGCGCACACTTCGGGAAAGATGCGCAAGAATCGCATCCGAGTGCTGGCTGGGGATCGCGTCAATGTTGAAATGACGCCATACGACCTGACCAAAGGCCGCATCACGTTCCGCTTCAAATAGTCCGGCGGACTTAATGATAGAACGCACGTCACCGCTGCGGTTGGTGCTCGCTTCGGCATCGCCGCGGCGGGTGGACTTGTTGCGTCAAATCGGCATTGAGCCGGCGGTGATCGACCCCGCCGATATCGATGAAACGCCGATCCGGCGCGAGTTACCGGCCCAGCACGCGGCTCGTTTGGCCGAAGAGAAAGCGCTGGTGGTGGCGGCCCGTCATCCGGGGGCGGTGGTTTTGGCTGCCGATACGGTGGTGGCCTGCGGACGCCGGGTCTTGCCCAAAGCCGAGGACGCCGAAACGGCTCGAGGGTGCCTCGAGCTGTTGTCGGGGCGGCGCCATCGGGTTTATGGCGGAGTCGCTGTTCATGGTCCCGATGGTCGGTTGCTCCGGCGGTTGATCCAGAGCGTGGTGGTGTTTAAGGTTCTGAGCCCGCCCGAGATCGACGCCTATCTGGCCTCCGGAGAGTGGCACGGCAAAGCGGGCGGCTATGCTATCCAAGGGCGGGCGGCGGCGTTCGTGCGCCAAATTGGCGGCTCGTACAGCAACATCGTGGGACTGCCGTTGTTCGAAGTCGCCGGACTGTTGGGCGGCTTTGGGATTCGGGCGCCGTGATCGGGGGCGGTTGTGGTCCCTGAACCGGGCACGGACTCGGAACTGCTGATTGATCGTCGGGGAACCCTGCTGCGGGCAGCGGTGGTGACCGATGGGCTCCTGACCGACTTGCATGTGGACCGTTGCGACCTCACGCCGCCTCAAACGGGTTCGGTGTGGCGTGGTCGGGTCGAACGCATCTCGGCGGGGCTGAATGCTGCTTTTATCGACTTGGGAATCGGGCCATCGGGACTGCTGGGAGCGGTCGAGGTGCGCTTGGCCGGCGGTCGGCGCCCCGAGTCGGGGGCGGCCATCGGCTCTTTGTTGCGGAGCGGCCAGACGGTGCTGGTTCAGGTCAAGGCCGAAGCGGTGGGGGCCAAGGGACCGACCCTCGCCATGGATGTCAGCCTGCCTGGGCGGGTTTTGGTCCATGCGCCGTTCCGGCGCGGGGTGACGGTGTCGCGGCGTATTGGACAGGGGGCCGTGCGAGGGGCGCTGACCCGGCGTCTTCAGGCTTTGACCACGGGGGATGGCTGGATTGCTCGTGCCGGTGCCGAGGGGGCCACAGACCCCCTGATTGCGGCCGAATCCGAAGCCTTGGCGTGTGCCTGGCGCGACCTGGAACGAGCGGCGGTCGCGGGGACAGCGCCAGCCCTGTTGGCAGCGGCACCCGACGCTGGTCGTCGGGCGGTGATTGGTCATGGGCTTCGTCCCTTATCCCGGATTGTGGTGGCCTCCGACAGCGACCTTCAAGCCGGGTGGGCGGGGGACTTCATGGCTTGGTGTCGTGACGCCGCCCCTGATCTGGCTCCTCGGCTGGAGACTCACGGCGGCGCGAGGCCGTTGTTTGATCGCTATGACCTCGAATCGCAATTCTTGGCCCTGGCCGGGCCGCGCGTCCCGTTAACCGGAGGCGCCGGCTTGGTGATCGAGCGTACCGAGGCACTGTCGGTGGTCGATGTGAATGGCGGTGAACGGGGGAACCCACTGTCGGTTAACCTTGAAGCCGCGCGGGAGGTTGCCCGGCAATTGCGGCTCCGCAATCTGTGCGGAATCATCATTGTCGATTTCGTTTCGATGCCCCGTCGGGGGGATGGCGAGCGCGTCCTGGATGCCTTGGCGGCGGCAGTGGCCGATGATCCGATTCAAACCGAGGTCCACGGCATGTCAAAGCTAGGGCTGGTCGAACTGACACGGGCGCGGCGCGGGCCGATGCTGATCGATCTGCTGTCGGGGTGTTCGGGAGGCGAACCATGAGCGATCCCAAGCCGCCGGAAGCCACGAAGGCTTCACTGTGCGTCTTGTGCCGTCGCGGGCCAGCCACACCGGCCTTTCATCCCTTCTGCTCGCGCCGCTGTGCGGACCTCGATTTGGCCCGCTGGTTGGGGGATGGCTATCGGATCCCTGGCCGTGCCGATGATCCTGACGAAGACGCAGAATACGCAGCTTCCGGTGAACGGACGGGTTAGGCTATGACCGTGTCATACCATCGAGCCTTGATGTTGACTTATCAAGGCTGCCCTCAGACGCCGGGCGGGCGCATCCGCGCCCTTGGCTTCGCGCGCATGGGCGCGCGGGGCCGTCGTCGCGGCCCGATACCGGCAGTGTGTCATTGTTATAGCTCGCCGGTATCATCGGCGGGTTCAAAAAATCTCAAAAAATAACGTCATGACCGTTCAGTGACGCTGGACAGACCCAATAAAATTTCCTATAAGCCACGCCACCAACGCCGCTGGTCACACGGACCGGACCGGCGGCTCTGGATGCCCAGGTAGCTCAGTTGGTAGAGCAGGGGACTGAAAATCCCCGTGTCGGCGGTTCAATTCCGTCCCTGGGCACCATTTCCCACCTTTCAAGACGCTATCGCTTGTGCCAGGCGCTTTAATGCTGATAGATCGGAGCTGCCCTCAGCCTGCGGCTTGTCGTCGTCTGAACATTATGGAAAATGCCAGCCGAGTCGGCACGATCAGGGCGGTTCGGCCAACAGGCGCTCGATTGTTGGCATCAGTGGGTGTTCAAGTCCGGCTTTGCGGAACTGTGCGAAATCATCCAGGATCGCTTGGCGCCAAGTTTGGCCTCGGCTATTGACGCTTTCAGCGCGATAACGGCGGTGCAGCGTGAGCGCCGCTTCGGTATTGCCCAAGAACATCTCAGCGTGGGCGGCGTTGGTTAGCACCCAGAGTTGAGATTGATCGAGGGCGAACGCCTCTTCGGCGGTCGCCTTGGCCTCCGTGAATTGGCGGGCCAACAGGTGGTACCAAGAGGCTTCGCCCAGCACCTCTGCAAGTTTCGTCCGGTAGGCGTCGGGGTCATGGGCGGCGAGGTCGCGGAAGATCAAGACCGCCTCGGCGTCAGCCTGCTCGGCGTCGGCAAGGCGGCCAGTCTCGCGATAGAGGCTGCCGAGAGTGTTCAGCGTCATGGCGACCCTGGGCCGATAGGCGTCGGGGTCATGGGCGGCGAGGTCGCGGAAGATCGAGAGTGCCTCGGTGTCGGCCTTCTCGGCATCGGCGAGGTGGCCAGTGTTGCGATAGAGGGCGCCGAGAGTGTTCAGCGTCGTGGCGACCTTGGGCCGATAGGCGCCGGGGCTATAGGTGGCGAGGTCGCGGAAGATCGAGAGCGTCTCGGTGTCGGCCTGCTCGGCGTCGGCGAGGCGGCCGGTGGCGTCATAGAGGCTGCCGAGAGTGTTCAGCGCCGTGGCGATATCAGGCCGATAGGCGCCGGGGTTATGGGCGGCGAGGTCGCAGAAGATCAAGACCGCCTCGGTGTCGGCCTGCTCGGCGTCGGCAAGGCGGCAGGTCTCGCGATAGAGGATGCCGAGAGTGTTCAGCGTCATGGCGAGATCGGGCCGATAGGCGCCGGGATTCTGGGCGGCGAGGTCGCGGAAGATCGAGAGTGCCTCGGTGTCGGCCTTTTCGGCGTCGGCGAGGCGGCCGGTGGCGTCATAGAGGCTGCCGAGAGTGTTCAGCGCCGTGGCGATATCAGGCCGATAGGCGCCGGGATTCTGGGCGGCGAGGTCGCGGAAGATCGAGAGTGCCTCGGTGTCGGCCTTCTCGGCATCGGCGAAGCGGCCGGTCTCGCTATAGAGGATGCCGAGAGTGTTCAGCGTCATGGCGAGATCGGGCCGATAGGCGCCGAGGTCATGGGCGGCGAGGTCGCGCCCGATCGAGAGTGCCTCGGTGTCGGCCTTTTCGGCGTCGGCAAGGCGGCCAGTGTTGCGATAGAGGCTGCCGAGAGTGTTTAGCGTCGTGGCGACCTTGGGCCGATAGGCGCCGGGGCTATGGGCGGCGAGGTCGCGGAAGATCGAGAGCGTCTCGGTGTCGGCCTGCTCGGCGTCGGCAAGGCGGCAGGTCTCGCGATAGAGGATGCCGAGAGTGTTCAGCGTCATGGCGAGATCGGGCCGATAGGCGCC
>CAIXKV010000123.1 GCA_903920145.1 uncultured Rhodospirillales bacterium | reverse complement strand
ATCAAGGCTGCCCTCAGACGCCGGGCGGGCGCATCCGCGCCCTTGGCTTCGCGCGCATGGGCGCGCGGGGCCGTCGTCGCGGCCCGATACCGGCAGTGTGTCATTGTTATAGCTCGCCGGTATCAGACGCCGGGCGGGCGCCTCCGCGTCCCCTAGAGTCCACACACTAGGGCTTCGCGTCCACGAGGACGCAAGGCCGCCGTTGCGGCCCGAGACGACGGGGGCAAAATGCCCCCGATCACGACGCCGGTCGGGCCAGGTCGCTGAGCTTGTTGAGCAGATAATCGATATCGGCGGATTCCAGGCCCTCATATTGGGTCAGAATACGCTCGATCATGCGTCGGCTGTGGCGCTCCCGGTCGCGCTCTTCCCCGTCAAAGGGGGTTTCGCGGGCAACATCGACGGCGATTCGGACCACCGGCAACAGGCCGGGCGGTAGGCCGGCTTTTTTGTAAATCGCGTTGATGGCCAGTACGCCGCCATCGTGGATCAACAGACGGGCGTTATGAAGCGGGACCGCCGCTAAGTGGGCCAACGCAACCTCAAAGAAAACCATGTCTCCCATACACAGGGAGCGGATGAGGAGGGACGGCGTAAGGCGCCCGCCTTCGGCCAACTGCGTTACCAGTTGTTCTACGGCCTTTTCGTCGGTGCCGCCGGTCAGCAGGCTGACCGTTGCTCGTTCCCGGCTTTTCAGGATCAGATCCGACGCCGTATCGGCGGGCAGTTCATGATGGGAAACCAGATAATTTTGGAGCGTCTCCGAAACGAGGGTGACCATGCGTTCGGCGACGGTCAGCGGCAGGTGCGAACGATGGACCAGGGGGCCCTGGATTCGTTCGCTGGAGCCGAATCGGTCGATGACCTGATTCAGGCTATTTTCCCCGAGAACCGCACCCTCGTTTCCCACCAACACCGCGACGGTCTCTTCATCGCCGATGCGGATCAATTCGCTGGCCAGCGGTTCGGACACTTCAGGACGGCTCGCGATGGCCGACTGCTTGGCCGACGAGCCGGAACGGACCAGCTCCATCAGGTCCGTGTCGGACAGGGCCTTGGACATGGCGATGAAAGGAACCGCGACCGCTTCCACATCCCGCGCCAGAGTCATCGCCACGTCGTGGGGGAGATTGGGCGACGTTTTGAGATTCTCGGCCAGGGACTGACGAACCCGAGCAATCGCGTCGCGGGCCATGATGCGAATGATATCCTCGGCCAGCTTGCGCTCAGAAGCCGTAAGCTTATCATTGTCGAAATGGTGCGCCATCTTGCCCGCCAGCACGGTCCGCTGGTCAGGAGACGGATCGGCCAGCAACTTGGCAACATCGTCTTTGGTCAGATAGTCGGTCATGCTCTCGCCAATCTTGGCCGATTCTGGCCGATTTCGATTCGGGGTGCCGATCTGCCGACGGCGCGGGCGTCCGCAAGCGATACCGTCCAGTGTACAACAAACCTAAAGCCAGACAAGCTGGTTCCTACTCGTAGGCCGATGATCCTTCGGGCGCCAAGGCTTTTTCGGCTGGCCTTTGCTGTCGTTTCCGGCGCTGTTGGGGCTGGGGAAAGAAAATGATGCAAATAATCTAAAATGCCATCGAGTTCGGACGTCGAGGCGGTATCGCGGATACGCCTTTTGGTCAGTTTTGCTTGCCCTTTCTGATTTCGGATTGTGGGTCGAGAGCCTTTTTGGCGGCGTATGTGCTGTCTGCGGCCTTTGCCGGGCCTTGATCCGCGAGGGCCATTGCGACTCGGTTCAGGCCACGAGACCTGGAGGCGAGCGGGCTCGAGGCTGTTGCAACAGAGGGGCGTCAAGGTCATAATCGGGCAATCACGGGAAGGATTCGATGACGATGCAGGTGGAAAACAAGCTGCTTGATGATTTGGCCCGGGTGGCCGGTGGTGCGCTTGGCGCGTTGTCGGGGCTGCGGGGCGAGGTGGAGGCGCAGTTGCGCCAGCAGTTCGAGCGCGTTCTCAGCCAGATGGACGTGGTTAGTCGTGAGGACTTCGAGGCGGTCAAGGAGATCGCCGTGGCCGCCCGTTCTGAGCAAGAAGACTTGGCCGAGCGTGTGTTGGCGCTGGAAGCTCAGGTGGCGGCGCTGGCGGCCAAGCTGGAAAAGTCGGAAGGTTAAGGGCGCAGATTCGACGCGGCGGACCTTCAGGGATGGGGTTCCGTATGGACCTTGGAGAAGGTTCCGTGACAGCGCGTCGGATCCTGTTGCTCTGCGGGAGCCCTTCTGGCACGGTCGGCTCTTGATCAATTCGAGGAGCAAGGGGGGCGAGTGCCGGTTCCAGAGGGATCGTTTTCGCCTCCGGGGCTTTCGTCGGGTTGATGCTTTCCGGTGCCGGACATGAGGAGGATGCGTATGTCGACAGCGGCTCTTGAAACCGCAAGTGCGACTCACAATCCCCTCGACATCGTCGAGGAGATCGTCACCGCCAACGAATGGCCATTCGACCGCGCCAGCGATGATGAAATGGTGGTGGAAATTGGCGGTCGTTGGTGCGACTACCGCTTATATTTTGTCTGGCAAGCAGATCTGAGTGCTATGCAGTTCTCATGTCAATTCGACATGAAGGTTCAGACGCATCGTAGAGGTGCGATTCACGAGCTGTTGTCAGAGCTTAACACGCGCATGTGGCTTGGCCATTTCGATGTGTGTAGTGAGGAACACACGCCGATGTTCCGTCAGACCACGTTGTTGCGGGGGGCTCACGGCGCGAGTGTCGAGCAGCTTGAGGATTTGGTGGAAATCGCTCTTTCAGAGTGCGAGCGATTCTATCCAGCATTTCAGTTCGTGATCTGGGGCGGCAAAACACCAGCGGAAGCGGTGACGGCGGCCCTGCTTGATACCGTGGGTGAGGCGTGATCCTGTGACTTTGACCTTGTTGTTGGCCGGTTGCGGCAAGATGGGTGGGGCTTTGCTTGAGGGCTGGCTGGCCACCAATGTCGCCGCGCGGGTGGTGGTGGTTGAGCCAGGGGCGCCGGGGACGGTGTCCGGCAACGAGCGAGTGTTGCTGTGCGCCAGTGCCGATGCTCTGCCGTCGCGGTTGACCCCGGATGTTGTGGTTTTTGCGGTCAAGCCCCAGGTGTTGGGAGGCGTCGTGCCCGACTACCGTCGTTTCGTCGGGCCGGACACGGTGTTCTTGTCGATTGCGGCGGGCAAGCCCATCGCATGGTTCGAGGAGCAGTTGGCACCAGCGGCGGCGGTGGTGCGGGCCATGCCGAATCTGCCAGCGGCGGTGGGGCGGGGCATTACCGTGGCCTGCGCCAACCGGGCGGTTAGCGAGGAGCGGCGCATTCTGTGCGAAACGCTGTTGCGTGGGGTCGGGGATGTCGCCTGGATTGACGACGAGGCTCTGATTGATCCGGTTACGGCGGTTTCGGGCAGTGGCCCGGCTTACGTCTTTTTGTTGATCGAGGTTTTGGCTCGGGCCGGCGTTGCGGCGGGATTGCCGGAAGACCTAGCCATGCGCCTCGCGCGCGCTACTATCTCAGGGGCGGGGGAATTGACCTACCGTTCCATCGAGCCGGCGGCGCAGTTGCGCCGGAATGTCACCAGCCCCGGCGGCACCACCCAGGCGGCGCTCGAGGTCTTGATGGCCGATACTGGATTGCAGCCCTTGTTCGATCGTGCGGTGGCGGCCGCGACCGTTCGGGCGCGTGAACTGGCCGGTTAAAGCCGGTTGAAATCCGAGGTGAGATGAAGGCCCTGTTTTCGGGACTTGGCCAGCGTCGTCATATGGCTCTGCGAGCCCGGTTGGCGTGGTTGGTGGTTGCCTGTGTGGCGCCAGTTTGGTGTGCGGCGGGGGTGCTGGTTTATCACGCCTACCAGGATAAGCGAGCCCAGATCAAACAACAGATGTTGGACACAGCGCGGGCGCTGGCTCTTGATGTCGACCAACAATTGGCCAATACCGAAACCGCGTTGCGGGTGTTGGGGACGTCGCCGCATTTGATCTCTGGGGACTTGGCGGCGTTTCACGCCCAGGCTCGTGTGGTTTTACGCGATTATCCGGCGGCAGATATCATTTTGGCCGGTGTTGATGGCCAGCAATTGGTCAATACCTATCGTTCGTTTGGTGATTCGTTACCACGTCGGAATATCCCCGACGCGGTCGCCCAGATTTTTCAGACGGGCAAGCCTTTTATCAGTAATCTGTTCAAAGGAGCTGTGACCAAGCGTCTGTTAATGAGTCTGGATGTGCCGGTGTTTCGGGATGATAAACCGATTTATGATCTGTCTATGACATTTCCCGCCGATCGTGTCGGGCAAATTTTATTGAATGAACGCTTTTCGTCGTCGTGGTTGGCGGAGATTGTTGATCGTGACGGTGTGGTGGCGGCGCGGACTTGGGAGATAAAGCCCTATGCCGGCCAGCCGGTTCCGCCGGCTCTTCAAGAGCGGTTGACCGCCGGTGAGGGCTGGCTTGAGGGCCTGGCCATGGAAGGAGGGACGGCGACGGCGACGGTGGCGTTCAGTCGGGCGTCGACGTCGGGATGGTCAGTGGTGGTTGGCATGCCCACGGCAGAGCTAACGGCGGACCTCCGGCAATGGCTGGGGTGGACTGTGGCCGGTGCCGGTTTGCTCTCTTTGATCGGCATTGTCCTGGCCATGGTGTTGGGGCATCGGATCGCCCGCTCGATTCAGGGCCTGGTTGCGCCGGCTTTGGCGTTGGGCCAGGGGGAGCCGGTCAGGCTTTCGAATTTGAGCATCAGGGAAGCCGACGAGGTCGGCCACGCTCTGGTGAAGGCCGCCAAATTGTTGGAAGAGCGGGCCTTGGAACACGACAAGGCCGAGCGGGCCGAGGCTGCGAACCGTGCCAAAAGCGCCTTTCTGGCTAATATGTCCCATGAAATCCGCACGCCGATGAATGCGATTTTGGGATTTGCCCAAATTATGCTAAATAATTCCATATTAGAGCCACGGGATCGGGAAAATCTTGAAATTATCCAGAGAAGTGGACGGCACCTTCTAACATTGATTAATGATATTCTCGAAATGTCAAAAATTGAAGCTGGTCATATCGATTTTGTACCAAAAACATTTGATATTCATGCGGTTCTTGATGATATTTATGCAATGCTTAAGGCTCCGGCAGCGGCAAAAGGGTTGCACTGGGAATTAACATTGGCGACCAATATTCCGCACTATATCGTGACAGATGAGGGAAAGCTGCGACAAATCGTCATTAACCTGGCTGGGAATGCCATCAAATTCACCGATGCTGGTGGTGTGGTGCTGCGGGCTGGTCTGGTGGCGACGGCCGGGACTCGTTTGGTGATCGAGGTCGAGGATACCGGGCCGGGGATTGCACCCGAAGAGTTGGGCCGGGTATTCGAAGTGTTTCACCAGACCGCCGCCGGGCTTGCTAAGGGCGGAAGCGGGTTGGGGTTGGCGATCAGTGGTCGTCATGCGCAAGTGATGGGTGGCGAGATCACCGTATCCAGTGTTCTGGAGCAGGGCAGCGTGTTTCGGATTGAGATTCCCATAACCTTGGGGACTGCTGCCGATGTTCGTCCGTTGCGGGTGGAGCGGCGGGTGTTGGGGTTGCGATCAGGGCAGGGCGAGGTCCGGGTTCTGATCGTCGATGACAAGGCCGACAACCGTTTGTTTCTGCGGCGGCTGTTAGAGCCGTTAGGCTTTTTAGTGCGCGAGGCGAGCAATGGAGTAGAGGCCTTGGCGGCTTGGCAGGAGTGGCAGCCCCGGTTAATCCTGATGGATATTGTGATGCCTCTGATGGATGGTCACGAGGCCACCCGGAGGATTAAGGCCGCGCCGGGAGGCGACGCCGTGGCGATCGTGGTGTTGAGCGCCAGCGTGTTTGATGAGGACCGGGACGCGGTCATGACCACCGGGGCTGATGACTTTGTGCGCAAGCCGGTGACAGGCGAAGAGCTGTTAAGGATTATCGGCTGTCATTTGGGGTTGGTCTATGACTATGCCGATGGCGACGGGGGGGGCCAGACCGCAGACGTGACGGCGATGGGAAGGCAAGCGCGGGCCCTTGAAAGCCTCGAAGCCCTTGCGACGGACAGGCGGGAGGCTTTACGTCGGGCGGTTTGGCGGGCCGATGATCAGGAGATGGCGGTTCTGATCCAGGCCCTCCATTCTGACTATGTGGACTTGGCCGAGCAGCTTCAAGACATGCTTTCTCATTACGATTGGGATGCTTTAGAGGCTTATCTGGGGATCGATCGGAGCCTTTCATCCGAGGATTAAAAGGACATGTAAGACCATCGGGCCTTGATGGTGATTCATCAAGGCTGCCCTCAGACGCCGGGCGGGCGCATCCGCGCCCTTGGCTTCGCGTCCACGCGTACGCGGGGCCGCCGTCGCGGCCCGATACCGGCGATGGGTCAGTATCAGGGCTCGCCTGTATGACACGTCCGCAGCATCCTCAGACGCCGGGCGGGCGCATCCGCGCTCCCTGGAGTCCACACACTGGGGCTTCGCGTCCACGAGGACGCGGGGCCGTCGTCGCGGCCCGATACCGGCAATGGGTCACTGTGATGGCTTGCCGGTATCAAGGGGCCGAAGCTCACAAAAGTTTGCCTCGAGCGCCTATGGGGCCGTGCCTACGGGACTCAATGACGGAAATGACGGACGCCCGTAAAGACCATGGCCAAGCCACGCTCGTCGGCGGCGGCAATCACCTCAGCATCGCGAACCGAGCCGCCCGGTTGAATCACGGCGGTTGCTCCGGCTTCGGCAGCCGTGATCAGGCCATCAGCAAACGGGAAGAAGGCGTCGGAGGCGACCACCGAGCCTTGGGTCAAGGGGTGCGAAAGGCCAGCCATGCGGGCGGCATCGGCAGCCTTGATGGCGGCCACCCGGCAGGAATCAACCCGGCTCATTTGCCCGGCTCCGACCCCAACGGTTGCCCCGGCCTTGGCGTAAATGATGGCGTTGGATTTGGTGTGCTTGGCCACCCGGAAGGCGAATAGCAGGTCGGTCAGTTCTTGCGGTGTCGGTTGGCGCTGCGTTACCACCTTGAGGTCCGCCAGAGCCACGCGGGCCGCATCCCGGCTTTGAACCAAATAGCCGCCGGCAATGGAGCGCACGGTCAGCCCCGGAGCGCCAGCATCGGGCATCGCACGGGTGAGCAGCAGGCGCAGGTTCTTTTTGGTGCCGAGAAGGGCTCGGGCTTCGGCGTCGGCATCGGGCGCAATGATCACCTCGACGAACAGCTTGGCCAACTCGGTTGCGGTGGCGCCGTCCAGCGGGCGATTCAGCGCAATGATTCCGCCAAAGGCACTGACCGGATCACACAGCAGCGCCGCCCGGTAAGCGTCAAGTTGGCTATCGGCCTCGGCCACGCCGCAGGGATTGGCATGCTTGATGATGGCCACCGCAGGCCGTTCGAATTCGGCCACCAGCTCGTAAGCGGCGTCTGTATCGTTCAGGTTGTTGTAAGACAGCTCCTTGCCCTGAACCTGAACCGCGCTGGCAACACCGGGCCGGGCTGGGCCGCCAAGATAAAGCGCCGCTTGTTGATGCGGGTTCTCGCCGTAGCGGAGATCCTGGACCAGCCGTCCGCCAAAGGTGAGCAGGGGCGGAAACGGAGTGTTGGTCTGTTCGGCAAACCAGCGAGATATAGCGGCGTCATAAGCAGCGGTACGGGCATAGGCCAGACCCGCCAACCGTCGCCGGAGTGCCGCCGTCGTGCCGCCGTCGTGAGCCGCCAACTCGGCTAGCAAGGCCTCGTAATCGGCAGGCGCGGTGACCACAGCCACAAAATCGTGATTCTTGGCGGCAGCGCGAATCAGGGCCGGGCCGCCAATATCGATATTCTCGACGCAGTCTTCAAAGTCGGCGCCGCGCGCCACCGTCTCTTCGAACGGATAGAGATTAACCACCACCAGATCAATGGGGGGAATGTCATGGGCTGCCATGGCCTCTTGATGGCTGGCCTGGTCGCGGCGACCAAGAATGCCGCCATGCAGGCGTGGATGCAGGGTCTTAACCCGGCCATCCAGGATTTCCGGGTGGCCGGTGAAATCAGCCACCTCGGTAACCGGCACTCCGTTGTCACGCAGGCGTTGAGCCGAGCCGCCGGTGGACAGAATCTCGACGCCATGCGCCGCCAAGGCTTGGCCGAGGCTGACAAGGCCGGTCTTATCGGAAACGCTGATCAGGGCGCGGGTGACGCGAAGGGAAGGAGTGGTCATAGGGCAATCTCTAAGGGGACAGATGACAACAAGACAGGAGACAACAGAATAGACGGTGACCGGATAGATCAAGGGGCAAGGGCGCAGGCCGGCGTTGCGAACGGACCCCTATGGCGTGGCATGTTCCCGATGGAACGCCCAACCGACTGAGGCGCCTTCCAAACCGACCTCGCCATGAACCACGATTTGAAGTGTTGGACGCGGAGGGCCGGCTGTGCCGCGATAGATGCTTTCAGCCAGTTCGATGGTGCCGCCTTCTGCCGTAAAGCGCCATGCGGTGCCGCTGGCCGATCGCAGGATCACCGTTGGGCCGTCGATGCCGTCCACGATTTGAGCCTGAACCGCCGGGTGCAGGTGGAAACGAATGGCGAAGGGGCGCGGCGCGGTCGGAGGTGGGGCAGAAGAGGCTGAAGAAGCCGCAGAAGCCGCAGTCGAAGCCGAAGCTGGAGACGCTGATCCGGCGACCGCTGGTTCCAGGCTGTCTTCGCCGTGTAACGTATCGCCATGCTGGTCAAGATGGAGGGTTCGGCGGTGCAGCAGGCCGAAAGAGGGAACGTAACCGTTATGGGAGGCGATGATGGTGATCTCGTCTGCCGTTTCCCGACGGGTACAGGTCACTTGGCCTGGGGGGTGTTCCACTCCGCCTTGGGACACCACTCCCGAAGAATTGGTTTCCGCTATCGTGACGGTAGAATGGGCGGCGGTGCCAGCCAGAGCGGTATGCCAGGGATTGCTGAATTCAGGGTGAGAGCCGCAGTTGGTGACCAATCTCTCCCGCCCGACGCTGAACTCAAAGCTCAAGGTTCCGGCATGGGCGCGGCGGTTGTATCCCGGCGGCGGCGGTGGGCCGGCGTCCAGCACCACCAGCGCCCGACCGCCATGCAGACGCTCGAACCGCAGTTCCGGCGCGGTGCGCAGGGGGCGGCTGCGGGAATCAGCCTGAGCCAACACGGTTTCGATCAAAGCCGGGTCTTCCTCGCGACCGCCGTTAAAGAGCACAAGACTGCCATCGCCATGCCGCATAAAGCGGAGAGCCGGAGTCATGCGGTCAATGGCATTAATCAGTTTCGCTGGAACCTCGACGCGCGCCACGCGAAAAACCGAACGAATGTCGATCAAGTCCCGCAGCACAGCCAAGTGGATCGATGGGTTGCGCTCGATATGACCGCCATCGGCCAAAATCTCGACCCCCAGGGTTTGGTCGAGCAACCGCCTGACTTGGGTCAGGCAGCCTTGGTTCTGGGGCAGGCACAGGCCGCCATAGGCCAACCCCTTGATGGCTGTAATCAGGGCGGCGCCCCGCTTGTGGTCTGGGAGCACCCGGCGAAGGTGGCGGGTTTGACGGCCCAGGCTGTCGAAGACGCAGAAGCGAAAACCTTCGTCGGCGCTGGCGAAGAAGAAGTCGTGCAGGCCGATCCAGTTGGCGACCCGCGCCCCCACGATGGCGGGTGCCCAAGAGTCGCCGTTCCACGAGGCATGACAGCACAGCCAGCCCAACACCAGCGTCCGAGCCTGCCGTCGGGCCTCATCGCCGCCCAACGCCCGCAGATCCCGCAGCCAATGGAAGCTATGCAAACCGGCGTACCAAGCATCGCTGGCGTCGTTTGGTTGCCAGAAGGCTTCGGTGTTCGGAGGCTCCCGAAGTGTTAGGGTCTGTTCGGCGAAACGGAATTGGTTGGCCAGAATCGCGCTGCCGTTGGCGGCACTGCCTGGCCAGGGATCCAGTGGAACCGCCGCTAAGGCCGGCACCGTTCGGCCTCCCAGAACCATGTCGTAAAGCGGGTTGCCAAAGGCCAGCGCGTCCACGCCGTCCTTCCACCAACGCCAGAGGTTGCGTGAACCGCTCATGACCGGGTTACTCCCGACGGTCGGCTGATCGGCATGGCGATTGTTCCTTTCACCAAACCGACCGTGCCGGTCCCAAAATGCCACGCGCACCATTCGGCGGGATCGGCTCCACCAGGGCTCCATCCCGAAACCACAACGACCGCCGCCGGCCAAACGCCAGCGGCGGCTTTCGAACCCCGACGCCTGTTCGGGTTGCCATCAACCGAATCGTCATCTGCGGCGTCGATCGTTGGTCCCCAACAGGCTTGGCCGTTCTCACTTACCGTAAAGCGCGCTGGCAATCCAGGCGCCGATTACGCCCGAAGTGATGACAAAGATCCGGCTGGCCGCCGCCGCCGCCGGCGACACGATCGGCGCGGTGCTGGCCATGCCGGTGTATAACGGCAAGGTGCCGACGCTGTAGGTGATCGCGTTGACGGCGGCGACGCCAGCAAGCGCGCCCGCAGCCAGCACCACCGGGTAAACATAATCGGTCTTGGCGACGGTCGGGGCTTGGGTTTGAGTTTGGGCGGAAGCGGTGAACGGCACCATGCCGATCAGGGCGATCAAGGCGGCGAGGGCCAATCTGCGCATAAAGGGGCTCCTTAAGAAAAAAAGGGATTGATGACGGGAAACGGCGGAAAGACGGCCCAAACCGACTTGCAACCTGCATCACCCCAAAAAACCACCAGGGCGAAGGGCAAGAGCGGGCACGTCTCCGATGCCGCTATCCGCGATCAGTCGGCCAATGCAGTGTAGAGGTAATGGGCAGCCAAACCGCCGGCGCCGCCGGTCAGAGTGGCCAGAACCCGGCTACCCAGTGCGATGTTGACCGGCGTTGGCGCCAGCGGGGCCGCCACGAACGGCACAGAGCCCAAGGGGTAGGTCAGCATGTTGAACACGACGATGCCGATGATGGCGCCCGCGCCAGCGGCGAGCAGGCGATGATCGGTGGTGTCAGCGGCAACGGTCGGTTGTTGAGCCTGGGCCTGGGCAAAGGCGTTGACCGGAAGCGCGAGCGGCAGGACGCCGATCAGGGCGATCAGGGCAACGAGCAGGTATCTGCGCATGGTTCCTCCTCGGAGGGTCTTCAAGAGGCAAAGGAAAAGCAACGCGGCAAGAACCGCGCGGATGATGAAGGCCGCAATCGTCGGCTTAGTGATCGTACAGCCAGTTGGCGATCCATGCGCCCGTCACCGAGCTGGTGATGGCGAACATGCGGCTCACGCCCACCGAGATTTCCGGCGCAATCGCGACGCCCGGAGTGACGGTGCTGGCGAAGAAGGGGAAGCCCGCCGGGCCGAACAGCACATATTGGGCGCCGACGATGCCGGCGATGGCCCCAAGGCCGACCACGTAAGGATAGGGGGTTTCCGAAATGGGTTTCGCTTGAGTCGGAGCCTGCGTCTGAGTCTGGGCATAGCCGGACATGGGCAGAACGCCAATAAGGGCGACGATGGCGGTGATCAACAGTTTGCGCATAGGCTTCTCCGTCCTGGATACTGTCTGGAAACGACCGATCAGCCAACCCCCTCCCTGTCGAGGGAGGCGGCGATGGGCGCGACCGATAGACGAGGCTACCCTCGCGGGCGTTGCAGACAGATAATTCGGGCAGGACCTTTTGGTTGGAGGGTATGGTGAACGACCACGAGTGACCATACGGTTCCAGGCGGCGGGATGCCAAGCGAGATTTGCGTCTCGACTGCTTGTTGCATCGCTTTTGAGCCGCTGGCTGGTGTCGATCCTGCATCGGGTGACCTGGGTGTGTGTTTGGCGGTTTCTGTCAGCGCCGCGCCTGCGCTATGGTGGGGGAGCGCCAACCCCAGGGGTGGACGATAGCCGCCAGGACGGGACTATGCCCAGTGATTCGGAAGCCGTAGACGCCAAAACCGACAGCGCCCAAGAGCCGTTGCGGTTAGGGGACCGCTTCGAGATTCTGCCGTCGCAAGCGGTCCCGGCCCTGGATGGCATCGCTGGGCCGGCTTTTGGCGCTCGTTCGATTCGCGGACGGAAAGTCGAATGCTTCGCTCTGATTTGCAATGGCGACATTCCGCCCCGCACGGAAGTTCCAACGTCCCTTTCGACCATCGACAATCCAGGATTGATTCGATTTTTGGATCAAGGGGTGGTGCCTTGGGGGCCGGACGGGCACCGGCGACTGGCCATGGTGTTCGAGCGCCCCTTGGGGCGTCGCCTGCGCACCACTCTTGATACGGTGTTGGAACCGATCCCCGAAGATCAGATACAACGGGTGGTGATGCAATCCCTGGTCCCGGTGCTCAAGGAATTGGCCGGGCGAGGGATCACCCATGGCGGGATTCGTCCAACCAACCTGTTTTTACGGGATAATAACGGTGCCGCAGGATTAGCTCTTGGGGAATGCGCCTCGGTGCCGCCTGGTATTGGTCAGCCGGCGATGTTCGAACCCATTGAAAGGGCGATGGCTGAACCCGCCGGTCGCGGTCCTGGGTCATCGGCTGATGATCTTTTCGCCTTCGCCGTGACGGTGTTGTTCCTGGCGCTGGGCCGCAATCCGGCGCAGGAGTTGGACGACGAAGCTCTTTTGAGCGCACGGATCGAACGCGGGAGTTATGCGGCGTTGGTTGGTAATGCCCGGCTCCCTCAGTCCTTGGTTGAGCCTTTGCGTGGCTTGATGATTGATGATCCCAAGCAACGTTGGGGCATGAATCAACTCGAGCTGTGGCTTTCCGGGCGGCGCTTGAGTCCCAAGCAAGCTTTGCCACTGAAGAAGGCCTCCCGTCCGGTGGAATTCGCGGGTCAGGACATTTGGCATTGCCGAGGCTTGGCGCGGATGCTGGTCCGCAATAGCGGTGCCGCAGCCCTGTTGGTCGATGGCGGCGAGTTGGACCGCTGGTTGCGGCGAGGACTGCTGGATGATGTCATGGCTGAGGCGGTGGCTTCGGCGATTGAAGGGCCACTGGCGGGGGGTGGTAAGACATTCATTGATCGGGTCGTAACGCGGGTCAGCATCGTGCTGGATTCGGCAGCACCGATTCGCTACCGCGAAAAGTCGGTCATGCCGGATGGGTTGGCGGTGGCGTTGGCCGACGCTCATCTTCGCCGGGATGGGGCTCAATCCCTGGCCGAAATTCTGGCGTGGCAGTTGCCAACATTCTGGGTTCATGCCCAGCCCGAATTTCGTGCCGATTTGGTGCCAGTGATTCAAATGGGCGATGCCATGCGGGCCCTTTTGGAGAAAACCGGGCCAGGATTCGGTCTGGAGCGGGTTTTGTATGAGATGAACCCGTATTTGCGCTGCCTAAGCCCGACAGTGATCGAATACCACGCCATTACGCCGGGGGAACTGTTGGTGGCTTTGGAACTGGCGGCAGGGCGGCGGGATCGGGCACGGGATCCGTTCGACCGTCATGTGATTGCCTTCATCGCCGCGCGTCACAAGCGGTTCGAAGATGGAGTCTTCGTCCAATTACTGACCAGTGGCGATCCTGTACGGGCGGTGGCTGCGATGCTGACCATTCTTGGGGATATTCAGGCGCGATTTACAGTGGAGCCCTTGCCGGCGCTGTGTCAGTGGCTTTGCACCCTGATTGAACCGGCATTCACGCGCTTCCATAACCGCCCTTATCGGGATGTGGCGCGAAAACGTGTGGAAAAAGCCGCCGCTGACGGCCGGTTGGTTGATTTGCTGCGGTGTATCGATGACCCAGAGGCGATCAGCAAGGATGTCAAAGGATTCGCTGGGGCCAGGCGCCAACATAAGGCGATCGTTGCTGAAACGGAAAAGCTGCGTGGCCTGATCTCCAAGCCAGATGAAGCCACGGAAAGCACGGGTCGGCAGGTTGCCGCCGTTATTTCCAGTGTGGTTGGAATTCTGATTGGGGTTGTTTTGGGTTTAATGCTGATGCTGAAATAGAGTGATGACGTTTTTTCTACTTTTCAATACTATTGGATGGTTTCTATGGCGAATTCTGAATCTCGGTCACGCTCGCGTAAGAAATCAGAAGGAGGCGGTGGCGGTAGTGGAATCATTATCTTTCTATTTGTGGTGCTGCCAGCCTCGATATTCGCGGCGCCGACTGCGCTGTTGTTCATCGTCGGATTGATTCCAACCGTGGTGGCGGCGATCATTGACCGTGATCCAGAAAAAAGCGCGCCCTTGACCGTGGGGCCGATGAATATTTGTGGCATCTTGCCCTTCACGATGGAAATGTGGCGGCATAATCATACGTTACCGACCGCTCTCCATATGCTGAGTGATCCCCTGACCTGGCTGGTCATGTATGGGGCGGCAGCGGTAGGCTGGATCTTTTATTATATGATTCCGCCCATGGTAACCGGGTTCGAGGTGGTGCGTTGGCAAGGTCGAGTTGAAACGCTGAGGGGTAAGAAAATTGCGCTGATCGAAGAGTGGGGGCCGGAAGTCACGCTGGATGATGAGGCCTTGATACAGCAACAGCAGCAAGCCGCTGCGGCTATGGCCCAAGGGGCGCGGCGGTAAATTCAGCTTTTCTGAAAAGATGCAAGCTTTATGACGGCCAAAGAGAGCGACGGTAAGTCGCACCCCTGCCGGGGCTCTCGAAATTGACAAATGCCGGCTCCATGACCACATTCGGGCAGTGCGTCGGCGGCAGTCCGGCGAAAAAAGGGGGGGAATGTCCATGTCTTCGTCACAGGCCTTTGCCATCGAAGTTCACGGAAGGTCTGCGGGTATCGTGGTGGCCGATCGTGGCGGCTTCATGTTTTTTGCAGCGGACGGCGCGTTTCGGGCGTTGGATCGTCGTGTCTTTAAGCATGTGGGGCAGGCCGAGCGGGCGGCGGTAGAGATCGCCAATGATCGGGACAAGCATCACGGGCGTTGAATTGGCCCTGTATGGATCCAGTTCCGCAGGGGGGCGATCGCTTTTACTGGACTGCGAACCGCCTTTTTTCCGGTTAAGTTGGGCTTTTCAATAGGAAAAACTGGCCATTGGGCCTATCCTGAACCCATGCCGTGAACGCTCCGGCTTTTCGGAGGGTTCGGGTGTGCCGTCGTTCCGTGGGTGTAGCTCCGAGTTTGAGTGCGGCTCTGGCGTTGCGCTCCAACCGGGAGCGGGCGGGGGAGGCGACCATGGCTGGACCATTAGATCCCTTTGGCGATGCGGTGGTGATCGGCGGATGGCGGCGTTGGCTGCATAATGCCGTTGAAGCGCCGACGTTGGGTCAGTTTCTGTTACGTCACAATCGGATCACCGACCAGCAATTGGCGCGGGCCCTGGCTATTCAACGATTGAGTGGCGAGCGGCTAGGGCATGTGCTGGTCAGATCGGAATGTCTGACCGAAACCGAGTTGACCTCCATCCTGAACCGGCAACATATCCTGCGCTGGCTGGCTCGCCTGCTTGGCTAGGCGAGTGGTCGTTGTCTTGAGACGTCGGTGTTGGTGAAAGGGCTGGATCAGCTCCCGGCGGGATGCTCCATCGGCAGCCGCGAGGGGGGCTGCCCAGTCCAGTCCTGCCAAGCATCATGGCTCCATTGGACAGTGGCGCGCGCGGCGGAGGCGACGGCGCCCGCCAAGCTGCCATAGGCGCAGCCAAGCCCGCCCCGGACAATCAACAGGCCAAGCCCGCCCATCCAAGCCCCGGCGACCGGAACAAAAACCACCGATAAAGCCCCCAGCGCCAAGCCGCCCATGCAGCCAACCACCATGAAGCTGTGGTCGACCATCGGCAAGTCTTTGGGAGCCGCCGCCGTGACCGGGTCCGCGAACCCCGGAAGGGGGCTGGTCAGTGTTGCGGCCAGCGCCAGAACCAGACCCAACCGACGAACCCTGTTGCCGCTCTGCAAGGCTGAAGCCTGTGATACCGGCGAGCCCTGATACTGACACATCGCCGGTATCGGGCCGCGACGGCGGCCCCGCGTCTGAGGGCAGCCTTGATGAGTCACCATCAAGGCCCGATGGTCTGAGCTGTTCCCTGTGCGGCGCATCGGCATCAGGCGGTTATCCTCGACGCAAATAGATGTAGCTACCGCCGATCGCCAGCGTGGCGACGATCATGGCGAGAGACACCAGCGGATGAACGAACAGCCATGCTACGGCGATGGTGACACAGCCCAGAATGAACGCCAGAACAAAAGCGATATCGGCTGTCAAACCCTCGGTCAGGGTTCCGAGGAAAGGCACGACGCTGACCAAGGTGGCAAAGGGCCCCAGCAACAGCATAAAGCCAATCCACATGATCACAACACCGCCTAACCGTAGTAGCCAAGTCAAGGTGGCTTGGGCGTTGGCTTCGCGGTCGAGCAAAGTCTCCGCACTGTAGCCCCCGACCGCAGCCAGCAACAGGCTGGTGTTGCGGGCGATAGGGTAGTCGGTAAAGCCGTCGTCGCTTTGGCGGGCCACCACGGTCACGGTTTGGCCTGTTGGCACGCCCGCGTAACGAACGCGAACATCCCCAATGACGGGAGTTTGCGGGTCTTTTCCCTGATAAAGCGCCCCGGTTCGATCAAAAATGAAGCCGGCCGGAGGTTTCTCCAATCGCACGCTCTGGAAACCAGGAGGGAAATCCGACTTGACGCCTTCGGCGGGCGGATTGCGCGGTAAGGCCGCTAAGGTCTCGGAATTCAATCGAAAGGCGCCGAGCTTCGCGTCGTCAGCGCCGAGGATCGCCGATGGTGCCGGCATGGGCGAATTCTGGTGGCCTTGCGGCACAAGGAAGGTTCCAGAATCCTGCCAGTCGCTGGACCAGACATGATCATACTGAGCGGTCGTGACGGTGCTTTGGCTGCCGCCCCAATTGGTGGAGGTCTTTTCGCTTCGGCGCTCTCGCCACTGATACATTTCAACTTGACGCTGTGCCACAATCAGGGATGGCAAAGTGACCCCAAACGCCAAGTCATTGACCGCCGTCGCTGTCGCCGGGCCGACCACATGGATCAAGTGGCCCTGATTGGCCGGGTTCAGGGTGGCGGCGGGAACCGTCACCACCGATTCGCTGGCCTTATCAAGGGCCTGTTGGACCTCGACATCGCGGTGCTCGTTCCACCACAGTATGGCGATCGGGAAGAAAATCAGCAGAATTCCCAACGGAATCCCGATCAAGGCGCCGCCGATCCGTTCGACGAAGCCAACCTCTTGGGTTTGGGTATAGGCGGGATCGTAGGTCAACGCGGCGAACCCCGGTTTTGCAGGTCGAACAGGCTGGCTTTTCACCACCGGCCCGATTTTTAGGTGCCCTCGTCGGCTTCTCGATGTCAAGCCTAAAATGTCGGGCCGGGCGTGCGATCCTCAGTAACCGTGATGGATACAGTGCCGGGCTCTTGTGGGCGTGAAGTGTTATTTTCAAGAGCCCAAGACCAAAAACCGGGTGCGCCCAAGAGATCATCACGGGCGCACCGGAATTCGAAAGGAGGAATTACGCTAAGATATGATAACCGCCGTCGATAAAGGCCAGCGAGCCATTGAGGGCCTTGGCGGCATCCGAGGCCAGGAAGGCCGAACACGCACCGACATCCTCAATCGTGACCAGCTTGTCCGAGGGCGCGCGTTCGGCAGCGCGTTGCAGCAGCGTATCAAAACGATCAATGCCGGAGCCCGCGCGAGTCTTGAGCGGTCCAGGGGATAGGGCGTGGACGCGGATGCCCTTAGGGCCGAGTTCAGCGGCAAGATAGCGGGTGGCGCTTTCCAGAGCTGCCTTGACGGGCCCCATGAGATTGTAGTGCTCGACGACTTTTTCCGAACCATAGAAAGAGACTGTCTGCAAACAACCTCCATGCGTCATTAGCGGTTCAGCCAAACGGGCCATGCGGATGAAGGAGTGGCACGAGATATCCATCGCCAGCATAAAGCCATCGCGGGAGCAGTCAACGACTCGCGCGTGAAGATCTTCCTTGGGAGCGAAGGCGATTGAGTGTAAAACGAAGTCGAGGCGGCCCCAACTGGTTTTAATCGCCTCAAAAACGGCTTCTAGTTGACCGGGTTCGCGAACATCGCAGGGAAGGACGATGGAGGCCCCTAAAGAATCGGCCAACGGCAGAACATGGGGTTCGGCTTTTTCGTTAAGGTAGGTGATCGCCAGTTCCGCTCCAAGCGCCTTGAAAGCTGCAGCGCAGCCGTAAGCGATGCTGTGGCGGTTGGCGATGCCCACCACCAGCCCCTTCTTGCCTTCGAGCGTAATCAAGGACGACATGATGATTTCTCCGTGGCGAATCGATATTGCAGTGCAGCATATACCGCATTGTTAAACCGGATGGCTCATGCTGAAAAAGCGGAACGGGTTCGCATCTTTGAGGATCGAAGTTTGCCGGTTGGTACGCCAAAGATACACATCCCACAGAGCCGATATGGTTGTAGAGCGACCACATCGATGGAGGCCGTGACGTGACCGAAAGTGTGATGACTGCCCTGATTGGATTTTCCATTGTCTTCGGAGGCGCGATGGCTGGTATGGCCGCCAATATTCTATGGCCGGGACCGCTGAGTTGCGGAGAGACTAAGGATGTGGTCAGGGGGGCAACCGGCATGCTATCGTTGCTGGCAGCATTGGTCTTGGGTTTATTATTATCATCCGCCAAAAATTCCTTTGATACCAAGACTCGGGAAGTTCAAGAATTTGCTGCTAATCTCGCTCTATTAGGAAGCGTCTTGCATGATTATGGGCCAGAGGCAAAGCCTGCCTGGGTCTTGATGCGGGAAGCCACTTTGGCCAAAGTACATTTAATGTGGCCCAATGACAGCCGTAACATGCCTGTGATGTTTGATCCTCGCCTAGTTGGGAAATTCGAGGCGGTTCAAGGTATGGTATTGGCTTTAACGCCGCAAAGTAATGCCCAGCATTGGTTGCAGTCTCGGGCGCTACAAATTGTTGCCGAAATCGATCATGAGCGATGGCTGATTGGAGCCCAGAGCGGCAGTTCGATTCAGCCGCCTTTCCTTTATATTCTTTTATGCTGGATTACCGCACTCTTTTTTAGTTTTGGCTTGTTTGCTCGGGTTAATACGATAACTTTCTTGGCACTGCTCATTTGTGCGGCCTCAATCTCAGCGGCGGTTCTGTTAATTCTGGATCTAGACAGTCCCTTTGCCGGGCTGATCACGATCTCTCCGCAGCCGATTTTGCACGCCCTGGCCATGGCCGCAGAAGTCGTTCCCCCGTAATTGTCAGGGGGAGCTAGCGGAGGGCGGGCACGACGGCCCGCGCTTCTGGGGGGGATGGTTACGCCGGGGTCAGACCGTCATACTGACCATGCCCTGGCTCATCCCATTGGACCAACTGGCAGAAGAGGGCAAGGCGGCGGCGCTGAGATAAGAGCTGATGGCTGCGCGCCAGGGCTCGATATGCAGGCCAGCGCCGATGGTTTCTTGGGATAGGCTTTGGGTGACGAAGCCGGCGCTGGCCTGACCGGCGGCACTGCTGGCGGTGGCGCGGGACTGGGTTTGGCGCGACGAGGCGGCGGCGCTGGTTGCGGCGGCGGCTGCCGAGAACTGGCCGACGGGCGCGCTCCCGGTGCTGGTGCTGGTGCCGGCGGACTCGTTGCTGGTGCCATTACCGGAATTTCCGTCGCCGGATTGCTCGTTTTCGTTATCGACCTGTTGGGACTGACGGGTAACCGGCGCAATCGGCGCAATCGGCGGTAACTCGTTGACGTCCTCAGCCTGGCTATCGGCTGTGGCATTGGTCGCTTTGGCTGTCGTCCGCTTGGCATCGCTCGCCCGAACACTCGCCGGCGACGGGAGCGCTAAGTAGGATTGAAGGGGTGAGGACGCGGAAATGGACGACACAGCGCGGCGCTTTCCCACCGGGGGTTCGTGGGCGGCGCCCCATCCTGCGGGCACCCACCCCATGAGTGGCCATTGTATCGCGAATGTTACCACAGGTTAACAGCAAACTGTGCGGCGATGTCTCATTTCGGTCCTGTGGCCGCAGGTTTTGCGTTGCATCGGCGTTTCTATTCCTGGGTGCTTGCCGTCGGGAGCCTAGTGTCATAGGGTTAAGAATCGTAGGATCGTCGGCGATGACCGCTAACGGCGACCTCGCGATAGGATATGGGAGTGTCGACAATGGCTGAGAATGGCTGTCCGTGCAAAGGACTCAAGAATGGCGTGATCCATCTGGTGGCCTTGTTCGTGGTTATTTTTCTGGCCGTGACAGCGGCCATTTGTGCCGCCAATCAGTGTCCTTGGTGTCAGGGTAAGTTGCTTCAGTCCACGGCATCCACTCCGGCCCTGACCAGCGTCACCAAGTAAGATTCGATGTTCTTCCGTGGGTAGGCCGGCGGCAAGGCCTCATGGGGTCGGACAGGGTGCCGATCCCATGGTGTTGCCTTTTTCTCGATTGAATCCATTCATTCTAATCCCTTGTGAGTTGTTTTGCCATGTTGGATTCGATTTCGCCGCTTATGTTGATCGCGGCTTTGTTGGTGGCAGGGCTGAGTGCCGGGTTGATCGCAGGGTTGTTGGGGGTTGGCGGCGGAATCATTATTGTTCCGGTGCTGTTCCGATTGTTCACCATTTTGGGCCTTGAGCCTGGGGTGGCGATGCATCTGGCGGTTGGAACTTCGCTGGCATCGATCATTCCGACCTCGATTTCGGCGGTTCGGTCCCATTTGCTCCGGGATGCGGTGGATTTGGCCTTGTTGCGTCGCTGGACTCCGGCGGTGGTGGTGGGGGTGTTGTGCGGCACCGCAGTAGCCAGTGCGGTTCGGGGCGAGGTCTTGACCGGCCTGTTCGGGACCGTGGCGTTTTTGGTGGCGCTGTATATGACCTTTGTCCCCGAACGGGCCCGGCTGCGTGACGCGTTGCCCAGCCCGGCGATTCAGGCGGGGATTGCGGCGGTGATCGGGGCCTTTTCGTCGATGATGGGAATCGGCGGCGGCACCTTGACTGTGCCGTCGCTGGTGTTGTGCGATTACCCGATCCGGCGCGCGGTCGCCACCTCTTCGGCGATCGGAATGGTGATTGCCATTCCCGGTGCGATTGGTTTTGTGGTTGCGGGGTGGGGGGCGCCTGGACTGCCGCCTTTTTCTTTCGGTTATGTCAGTTGGCTGGGGCTGGTGTTGATTGTGCCGACGGCCATGATCACCGCACCGATCGGAGCCCGGCTGGCTCATTCCATCGATCCGCGCCTGCTTAAGCGGGCCTTTGCAGTGTTCCTGGTGCTGACGTCGTCTCATATGCTGTACAGCTTGCTTGGCTGATCGGCTCCGAGGGCTCCGCCAATGCCCGCAGCAACGGGGCCAACCAAGTCTCGTAACGGCGCCAGCGTTGCAGCGACGTTCGAAACAGCGGTTGGCGGACCTGGACGGCGCTGGCGGTGCGCACGGGCCGTTGGGTCCGGTGAAACTCTAGGCACTGATCATCCCAGGGTAGGCCGCAATAGGCGATCACCCGCCGCATTTGGGTTTCGAAATCCTCCACCACCGCCTCGTAAGAGACATCCAGCATGGCGTCATCGGGCAGAACCGAGTGCCAATGGGCCATCACGGTCCGATATCCGCGATAGTAACGCCCCAACTCTCCTAAGTCATAACTGTAGAGCTGCCCGGTCGGAAATAACTTTGAAAAGCACGATACGCAGGTTTCGACCGGATCGCGGACGGTGTGGATGATTCGGGCATGGGGGAGAATGAGACGAATCAGCCCAGCATACAGGAAATTATACGGCATTTTGTCAATGAGGCGGGTTTTGCCGGTCGGAAGCGCCGGAAGTCGTGCCAGATAGGCCGCGCCTAACCGTCGAAAGGCTGTGTCCTCGAGGTTCTGAATGATTTCAGGATAACCAGCACCGGCCACCGTTGCCAGAGTTGGCAATTCGCCGCCGCCATGAATGGCGGGATGACTAGCCAGGCATTGCTCAATCAGCGAACTGCCCGAACGCGGCATTCCCAGTACGAAAATCGGGATTGCCGAAGGCTCGCCCACGGCTTCGCTCCGCTGAAATCGCTCCGGCCCGAAGGCTGCGATCACACGCTGAAACAACGCCTGATCGGCGGCTTCGTCATAGACGAGCTGTTGCCGCCTGAGCGCATTGCCGGTCAATAAATGCTGAAATGCCCGCGCAGGCTCCCCCGCTTCCTCCCAGGCTTTGGCCAGCGCGAAGTGCAGGAACGGGGCTTGATGTTCGGCGAGCGGGGTTTGGTCGGCGACCAGGGCCTCGAGAACCGCGATATCGGGATCGTCCACCTGAAATGTTTTCAGTTCGGCTCGATTGAAATGCGCTTCGGCGAACTGCGGACGCAGGGCAATGGCTTGCTGGTATTGTTCCGCAGCCAATGCGAAGGCCCCCTGGTCTTTAAGAGCATTCCCTAAGTTATTATGGGCTTCGGCAAAATTAGGTTGAATAGCGATTGCCCGTCGGTAGTGAACAACCGCTGCTTCTAACAGTCCCCGATCTTGGAGTGCAACTCCCAGATTGTAATAAACCTCGGCATAATCCGGTCGGAACAGCAAGGCCTGCTGATAGGCGGCCAGGGCCTGATCTGTCAGCCCTAAATCTTGCAAGATTGCTCCTAAATTATTATGAACCTCGGCATAATCCGGTCGCAGAGCCACCGCCTGACGATAATGGGTCACGGCCTCTGTGAGTTGACCCAAATCTCTCAGGGTATTGCCCAAATTGTTATGGGCCTCGGCATAATTGGGGTTAATGGTTAGGGCCTGCTGAAAGCACCGGGCGGCCTCGTCTAACAGCCCTCGGGTTTTCAAAAGAGTCCCGAGATTATTGTAGGCTTCGGCGAAATGGGGTTTGAGCGCCAATGCCTGCCGATAGGCGGCTATGGCTTCTTCGGGGTGCTCCCAATTGTCCAGAACACCAGCCAGATTGTACCAGGCTTCGGCCCAATCCGGACGAAAGGCCAACGCGCGTCGATAGGCTCTTGCGGCCTCCTCAAAGGCGCCTTCGTCCCGAAGCGTATTGCCAAGATTGTTGTGGGCTTCGAGACAATCCGGCTTTAGTGCAATCGCCTGACGATAGGCCGCCTTGGCTTCGCTCCGTCGGCCTTGGGCCTGAAGAACAATGCCCAAATTATTGTGTAAATCCACCAAAGACGGATCAAGTCCTAATCCCCGCCGGTAGCAGTCCTCTGCTGCCTCTAATAACCCTTGATCTTTTAAGGCACAGCCTAAATTATTATAGGCTGTTATAAAATCAGGCTGAAGCGCAATAGCGTGCTGATAACAGGCGATGGCTTCCGGTCCTCGGCCCGCTAATTTAAAAGCATTGCCTCGATTATTGTGATAGGCGGGAACATCATTCTTGGCTGCGATGGCCTGACCAAAGATGTCAATCGCCTGGGGGAAATCTCCCCGCTGGTAGGCCAGAATACCCAACAGATGCAGGGTTTCCGCGTGATTCGGCTCTAGAGTCAAAAGCTGGCGGTAAAGCTGCTCGGCTTCTGGTTGTCGGTCGGCCCGGTGGTGATCGAGAGCTGCGGCAAACAAACGCTCGACGCTTTCCTCGGCCACGCGCTTTTGGGCCGCGCGCCGTTGATGGCGGTTCATCGGCGCCACCCCCCCCTAGAACGAATGCTTCTTGGCTAACACCCGTTCGACCAGATCGACGTTGTAGTCTTCGCCCAGGAATTCAAACAGCCGCTTCAGGTGGGGATCCCGGGCGACGATCTGTTCATAGGCGATGGTAAAGCGTCCCTGATTAGGCAGCAGGTCTAAATCCTGGTACAATTCGACGATCTCGTGACCAACCCCAGGCTCCATCCCCAGCGCCGCTGGCCACCATCCCGACCGCAAAATACTTTCGATGTCTCGGGTTACAACGACGACCCCTAATTTCGGCATGGCCAAGTGCAGAAATTCAAAAAATTCGACTAAGGTTTCACCGTGGAGGTCTCGTGCCAGCCAGCGGATTTCCTTGAAGCCGATGCATTTGAAAAAGGGCCCCGGCTTGCCGCCCAGCAGCATAGAACGAATCACTAACTGGCAATGCTCGAGGAAATCCGCTGACCCATACCGCCCCCGATACCACGGGCTGGTTGGGGTGTTGTTGAAGGACTCGGCATTGCGCTCGGTTTCGATGAGCGCCCGATAGGCTTTATACAGATACAGAGGAAAATTGTAATTCTCGCCACGGATCAAATAGCCGTCGATGGCATTCAAGAGCCCCGACACCAGAGTTGTTCCGCTTCGGCCGGCTCCGCAAATAATGATATGATCGTAATTGGCCATACCAAGCTCCCTTATGCCTTATACCATCGAGCCCTGATACTGACACATCGCCGGTATCGGGCCGCGACGGCGGCCCCGCGCGCCCATGCGCGCGAAGCCAAGGGCGCGGATGCGCCCGCCCGGCGTCTGAGGGCAGCCTTGATGAGTCACCATCAAGGCTCGAGGGTAT
>CAIXKV010000122.1 GCA_903920145.1 uncultured Rhodospirillales bacterium | reverse complement strand
TGCAGTTTATCGCCAACAGATCGCGATAAAGAGCGTAATCGGCGTCGCCAAAAAACGTCTGCCCACGACCGTTCCCACGTTGCATCACGTGATGTGGTATCCCAGGAACGATAAGGCGAGCGAAACGAGCCATGCTCAGGCCTAGCTTGCCGGAGTATCGTTGTTAATAACTGCACTGTCACCGTAATCCCAACGGACCAGGATCGCTTCGAACGGACGCATACCGGTATGAGCCAGGAACCCGGTATAGGCCCATAGCATCAACCGCTGGTGCCAGAGCCGGGGATTCTCCTTCTCCTCGTACATGCGCTTCTCGGCGACCTGGAGGAGATGTTGGACCTGCTCACGATCAAGCCCTGGCCGCCGCTTGGCATCTCTGGCTTTCTTGGCACTGGGAATCTTCTCGCCGATGTCGGGCACCTGATTGTCAGCAATCCAGTCATGCTTGACGGCATAGGCAAAGATCGAGCGCAATAGGACGGCTTCAGAGTTCAGAGTGCTGGCCGCTGGAATGGCAGAGTAAATTCGCTTGGATTTGACGGTCTTGCCTTCTCTCTGATATACATGCTCAGTAATATTAGAGCCAGGGCCAGATACCCAGTATGTACGACGCCAGTCCTGAAACTTTCCCACATCGCTAGTCTTGATCGTATCAATGAGCCTGCCTTCGAAATATTCTCGACAATACCGGCTCATTTTCCGTTGATCGTCAAGTTTCTTGGCCTTCTGGGTTCCGAACTCAACCTCTTGAGCCAGATTGCCGAGATACAGGTCGAGAACCTCTTCGAACCGTTTGCGACGAATGGGCAGACCGCTTTCGTGACGGTATCGAAGGTCCTCATAGAGTTTGGTCGCCAGCTTGACCGCTTCGGCTTCGTTGCGGGTCTTGAGGCTTTGCCGGATGTAGGGTTGGCCTGGGAAGCTGATTCGGACCTGCCAGACTGGCGACATGGTGTCGGTACGCTGGTAGATCAGCACCCGACCATCGCAGAGTTCCCGTTCAGATGCGGTGTGGAGACCCATGGGCTGACCTCCTGTGGGAAGGAAGCCAAGCAGGATTGAGTAAAATGGTCAACAAGTTTTCTGGCAAGGGAAGTGTTGTACCTACGCACACTGCCTGGACCTAATTGAGCAATAGACCGTTATGACATCGCTACCTCTTACCTCCGCAGTCAATTGGTCTATCGGCCATTCGCTTTCAAGACCAGAGGCTACTATGTGTTCCGGACGGAATCGAGGCGCACCGATATTGTTCGTTTCTTTAATATAATGCTCACTCTGATGCGGAATTCCCACCGCTAACAGAATTGAAGTCTGCCAGGCGATGTCAGCTTCGGTCGACTTCCAGTGCTCGATATCAAGTGGTCTAAAACCAAGCGAAGCCAATACTGCCAATATATACGACGCGCACGTTAGCCCCATACCAGGATTGGTGTTTATATACCTTAATGTTTCATTGTCTATATAGGAGCCCCCTTCCTGAAATCCGATACCATAGGGTATTTTGTCACCTCCGGCTTTCGTTAGCTTCCCAGCAATTAGTTTTTTGTTAATGTCATCGAGCGCCGCAATATCAACCCAGAGAAAGTGACATTCGTGTCCCTTTGCCTCTTCATCTCGCAGATAGTCATGAGAGCACTGATGACGAAGGCGAGCTTCCGCAGCGCCGAACTTATAAAGCATTCCGACATGCCACTGCGATGCCGTAACTCTGCGTATAGCAAAGCCAAAATAATGAACCTTGTCATAGGGATTATGAAGGGGGTCGTTCAGCATTTTAATCAAGAAGTCCATGCAGAAGCCGTTCGGCGCCAAGACCTTTCCTCGAAAGAGACTGCTTGGCCTTTACCACAAAACCCCTCCAATTCGCTAGACGTCCTCTTAACGGATAAAGTGCCCGCGGTATGCCCACGACAAAATCTGGGGCAAGCATATCAATATCTATTGTCAATAGAGATGCATTGAGGGCTTCTCGATCTTTGTATACCTCTTCCTCAATAAGATCAAACATCTTTATTATGTCATTATCTACAACGCCTTGTTCACTTGCTTGATATAGCTCACGAACCCAGCCATAGGATAGAACTTTCGTTGAAGCAGCTGTTTTTGGGGTTGTGGAACGGAGCTTCGAAAACTTTCCTGTATTCCAACTGAGTAGGTGCGGGAAAATATCTGGCTGAATTGGGCAGTTTATGGTCGCATATGAAGGAAGTGTTGGTGCCCTCTTTTTGGAAACCACGCCATCAGCAATCTCCCGAAGGAAGCCCTTGAGCATCATATCGGCGGAAGCAATAAATGGTGATCTCAGAGTCGTTCCCTGGGTCGTGATATTTTCACTGTAAACCCTAATCCACGAGACCCTAAATTGGCTCTCGGTATCAAGCTCGTCGGCGTCGTCTTCGATAACTACATCAACCATTCCACCCATAGAAATTGGACGCGCATCGCTAATCTTGGTTGCATTGCTATAAATAAGCACTACTCCCTCCCCTTAGGAAGAGATAGACCAAGGCTGTCTAATACGCTATCGTCCAGCAGCATGGCGAACTGAGCTTTGACAATGTTATGGATGTGGTCGCATGACGCATATATTGCGTTAGTGCTAGAGATATCGGGCTTTGCATCCCTTGCCATTGAATATATTCCGACAGATCGCCTCGATTCCTGTGATTGCTCGGGATCCGCCACATCTACGACATCAATGTTCAAGTTAATTAATATACTGTTGTCGGGCTCTGGCATAAAGAACCCCACGTGCGAATGCCAGTGCCCAGCACTATCCAATAGAAGTGGTGGAATGCAACCAGACTTTGAGCTAAAGAGAGACTTATATGATATTTGTTCTTGTGAGTCATGAGTAAAGCGATCCCAATATTCCAATTGGATCAAAGACATATCTGTTAACGAAATCATATCCGAGACAAAATGCTCTGTCGTGTCGCGCGCCCTCTTTGCAAAACTTTCCCAACGTTGGTACTTGGAGACCCCAAAAGAAATGCAATCCCGTCTAATTGTGATGTCTTCGATTGGGGTTCCGTCGTCTAGTTTCCTATAAACAAAGCCGGCTGTATCCTCAACCCGATGAGCGGGTGACGGCAGTACCACAGGCATTCCTATTTGAAATGAATGCATCTGCTGAACTGAGCGCCCGTGTGTTTCACGCGGAAAAACACTATCAGCGGCAGAAACAATTCTTTTCCATGGTACGTTCGTGATTGGCTCTGCAAACTGAAAAGTTAGAGCAACTCTTTCAATGGCGTGATCCGCTGAGAATGATATCCATCCCACGTGAGTGCCCCGCCCGTGATGGTTCGCCTCGGTCCACTATATGCGGCTCCTCCCAGGGAATCTATAGCCGGGTGATCGCAGTCAAGGTCAACCGTTTGACAGTGACGGAATTCGGGCAATCTTGGCGTCCCGCACCCAAGGCGTCGGCTAAGCGGTAAGCATTCCACAAAGCAGTGGGCGATTTCTTGTAACGGGATCAAAATCGCCTGTGTAAAATGCGTGTAGAATCGCCACTTTCCATCCAAAAACTGCGCGTGCCAAATCTGTGTAAACTCAGGAATTCTCACAGAATCAATCACTTGACCAATCGAACAGCAACATTACACCTCATCCGCTTTGGGAGCGTTTTGGCGTAGTGTCTTGATTTTTGGGAAGAAAGTTTGGTGGGTGATGAAGGACTCGAACCTTCGGCCCGCTGATTAAGAGTCAGCTGCTCTACCAACTGAGCTAATCACCCCCAGCGTCGCTTGGCGTCGCCGTATGACGATCGTATAGCAAAGCGGATTGGGCTTGTCGACCCTAAAAATGACGGCTTGAAGACGATGCTCTTTTTTTGAAAAGGGGGGAGATTCAGGGCAGTGGTTGGAAGCCGTGGCGGCTGAAGATGGCCAGGGCTGCGGGGGAGCGGAGGTAGGCGAAGAAGGCGGCGGCGGGTTCGGTGCTGTGGTTGGTGAGGGCCGACGAATAGACCACGGCGGGTTGGCCGTCGGTGGGGAAGGTGCCGACGACCCGGACGGCGGGTTCGGCGGCGGCGTCGGTGCTGGAAACAACGCCCAGCGGGGCTTGGCCGTGGGCCACGGCGGCCAGGGTGGCGCGTTCCGAGCGGGTGATCACCAATCGCTGTTCAACGTCGGACCAGGCTCCCAAGGCCATCAAAGCGGCGCGGCCATAGTGGCCCAGCGGCTCATTTTCGGGGTCGCAGATGGCCAGACGTCCGCCTTCCAAAGCCGTTTCCAGCGAGAGGCCCGGTTCCATGGTGAGGGTTAGGGTGCTGTCGGCGGCTGCCACCAGAACCACCTCGTCCCCCAGCAGATTGATCTGGTTGCTGGTTCGAATCACGCCGGTTTCGGCCAAGTGATCCAATGTCCGAGGGTCAGCAACCAACACAATGTCGGGAATTTGTCCCGCCGCAATTCGGTTTTCCAAGGCGGCGTCGCTGCCATAGGCTTCACGCACCACACTATCAGACTGCCGGTCGCGATACGTGGCAACGACTTCGGCAAAGGACAGGCGCAGGCTGGGGGGCGCAAACACCTGGATCTCGGCGGCTGTCGCCGACCGCCACAGACCCGCCTCCCCGATCATCACCGCCACTACGGCGACCGTCGTCCACCGCACCACGCCCAACCTCCGACCGAACGGTCCCAAAGCCGTCGATACACCAAGCCGCTCTCTGAATCGCTGCGACTCTTTCGCCCCCAAGCTACTCTCGACCCAAGACGGCCATTAATTCCCGCCATTCTCGCCCCCCCAGGCCGCTGGTCTCCTGGGTCACGGCCTCTCCGGCCAGCAAGCGGCGAATGACGGTCAAGCCCATGGCCGACAGGTGAGCGCCGCCTAAACGATAGTCCCGGAAGGCTTCGAAAACCAAGGGCACCCAACGTGCCACCACGTCCAGCATCACGTCAGCGTAAGCCCGGATTTCATACTGGGCATGAGGATCGGCGCGCAATGACAAGAAATGGAGCAGGTTATGAAGGTCGATCTTCCAGTACCATTGGGTGTAATAGTTCAGGGACAGATTGATTCGTGCCAATTCCCGCGCCAAACCGGCCCGCTGAGGATCAATATCGCTGCCGTCTTCGCGGCGGTTCAGCATCTCTTCATAATGAGTGTAGGCGGTTTCGGCATCTCGGCGCAGCAGGTCCAGCACCCAGGCGGCTTCGGCGGGGGCTAATGTGGCGTCGCGCCCCTGACGATTATCGGTCGCCTGAGCGCATAACTGTTCGGCTTTGGGCAAGTAGAATTCACGATCAAGAACCGAATACCGAGCGGAATACTCGTTCACATTGGCCGTCCGGTGGCGAATCCATTGGCGGGCAACAAAAATCGGCAATTTAACATGAAATTTGATTTCGCACATCTCGAAGGGCGTCGAGTGCCGGTGCCGCATCAAATAGCGAATCAGGCCGGCATCCTCGCTGACCCGCCGGGTGCCGCGACCATAAGAGACTCGGGCGGCTTGAACCACAGCCTCGTCACCGCCCATATAGTCAATGACTCGCAAAAACCCATGATCCAGGACAGGCAAAGGCTGATAGAGAAGCGATTCCAACGCCGGAACCGTGACTCTTCGGGTTGGAACCGGGTCAGTTGCTAGAGCGGCATTGATTTCGGCAAGCTGGGCGACTGTGGTCGACATGGCGTAAAACCCAAAAGATGGCATGAAACCCGAACGGTTGGCACGGCAACACTGTAGCGATCAGGCGCGGCAATCGCGACACCCCCGTGACCCCTTCTGGAACGATCGGGATCGGGAACGGCTGTCAATTCCCTGGACAGGGGCTTCGTGCCTCTTACCCTTTGGCTTCGACGGCGCTATATTGGCATCCGTAAATCCGACCCCACGAGAGCCACGGGGGGCCACGGGGGCGATGAGGGTGAGTTCGGGGGAGCCGGTCAGCAAAAACCGCCCCCATGGGCGAAACGCCGGGAAAGCTGGCGAGCGGCGCCTCTGGTCGAAACAGCCAGCATGAATAGGGACAGCACCGGGAATGCCGAAAGAGCAGTTGCGGTACGATAGAATGGTCGAGGCGGCGTTGCGCGGCGTCGTTCGCTCCGCCCTCAAGCAGGTGGAGGTTGCCGGGCTGCCCGGAAATCACCACTTTTATTTGACATTTCGCACCGGGTATCGCGGCGTCAAGATTCCCGAGTCTCTCCGGAATCAGTATCCTGGCGAAATGACGATCGTGCTCCAATACCAGTTTTTTGGACTCGACGTCGCCGACGATCAGTTTTCGGTCACCCTCAGCTTTAACAACATTCACGAGCGGTTGACCATTCCTTTTGCGGCAATCACCACTTTTGCCGATCCGTCGGTCAACTTTGCCTTGCAGTTCCAGCCGATAGCCGCCGAGCGCCCGCCGGTCGAAGAAGACCCTCAGGTTTTGGTGCCGAGCCCTCGCCCGGCGCCTCCTGCCAGCAGCGAAGAAAAGCGCGGCGAGGTGGTTACGCTCGACGCTTTCCGAAAAAAGTAAGCCTGCCGCAGGCCATTCCCCGTCGGTGCCGGGTCTACGGCTCCGACGGGGTTTTGTTGCGTTATCCGGCCCGCGCATACTCACCCTAAGATAGATACAGATAGAGATGGAGCCTTCCTTGGCGGACAGCCCCGATACCGGCACAGCCGGCAGCAATGATGTCAATGGTATTGCCGCCAGTCAGTTGCGGCAGCTTATTGAAAAGATTGAACGCCTCGAAGAAGAGAAAAAGGGGCTGGCCGACGACATTCGCGACATCTATGCCGAAGCCAAAGGCCAGGGCTTTGACACCAAGATTCTGCGTAAGGTCGTTTCGCTCCGCAAGAAAAGCCGGGAAGAACGTCAGGAAGAAGCTGAACTTCTTGAATTGTATCTTGGTGCTCTTGGTGAGGCGGTTTAGGCCCGAATCAAGCTCTTCGTGGGCGTTGCCTCCACCCGCAAAGGGGAAACCCGTGGGCGTCCTCGATTAAGGAGGCCACGCCCCTTTGCAGGCGCAGGGTAGGGCCCTATAAAAGCCAAAGAAACCTCTCTTTCAAAGTTGGCCATAGTAAAAACCGTAAAAATCGGCGTTACGCTGGGCTTGGCTGATGTCGTGATTGACGTGCGGCTTGGCGGTGACGGCGCGATGACCCATCATGGCCTGAAAATGCCTTTGAAAATGGCGGGACTGGGATTCGAATTCGGCCCGCGCTTCGGTCCCTGACGCGCGTTGCTGCCGCAGGGCCTCTTCCCGTTCCCGGTGCGCGGCTTCTTCGTCATTTTCCGCTTGAAGGCGTGCATATTCGTCGATCTTGGGCCAAGAAGAGCAAAGGGGATAAGATGACCAAGCCATGGCGCTTCCCTTTCATCATTCGGCGACCGCCTGATGCCAGCGAATAGAAGCTTTGATTAAAAACTATCATGAAGGTCAGGATGCCATAGCTGTAAAGCCTGACAGTCTATTTTCCATCAGGATGGTTCTGATATCGGCCAAGCAAAAGATTTTAGTTTAATAATAACATAATGAAATCATGGCAACAGACTGAAAACGCCAATTTTTTAACAAAATTCAAAGCCGCCAATTTGCCCCGACACACCCTTCGCCCTTCATCTCGGTCGTCATTGCGGCGGATTGACGCAGACGCGCCCAATCCCATCGGCGACGAGCGGGCCGTTTTTAGGACAGCGCCGACCTGTGAATTTTATGTGTGCAAAGAAGCCAGAAAAACTCTTTGAGGCACAACGGAATATCCGGATATGGGGCGGTTTGTGGTGTCTGATCAGCGGTGGTGTCAGACATAAACCATTTTCTATATTTGGCCTTCAGCGACAGATTAACTTTTTAACAAATGCAATTCATATCCGGCCCGCGAGCTTGGGGGTATTCATTGAGCAAATCCTTTTAAGTTGAACGCATTATCCACATGATCCGTAATGATACATGCCCTCTTTCCGGCCTGAGACTCTGGAAGAGGCAAGAGCAGAAGGATATAATCGGCAGCAATGGGGCGGCGCTTCTGGTTCTGGTTAAGAAGATATTTATGCGCCAACCTTCCGTGCTGCTTCGGTACCTTATGATGTATGTGCCGCCACTTCATCAATGAGGTGGGTTGAGCTGGTCTCCTTCGGAGAAAATCATGCGGATTAGGACATTCTTTTTGGTGGCGGTTTCTGCTGCCTCTGCCATTGGAGTCTTTGCGTCGAGCCTGTTTGCCGTCGATGCGGCATACGAGTATCGATCCGCCGCCATGGCTCACCATTATGCGGAAGCCTACGGAATGATTGCTCGGTTTGCGGTTAGCATCGCCGTTGAACGGGGCGAATTGACGATCTCTCAGGTGAGAGAGGGGCCAGCAGACGCCGCCTCAAGAGCGAAGATGGCCGCCTATGCCGCAGCCACCCTAAAAGCGGGCCAGCAGTCGTTGGATTTACTGGCGGAGATCCAGACTCCCGGCAGCAAACAGGTGCTGGGGATGGTTCACGGTGTCGTCAACGAGATGGCAGAGGTGCGGCAGATGGCCACTGCGGCCAGTACGCTGCCAAAGGCGGAGCGGGGGCCTAGCTTGGCTGATCCCGTGATGAAGACGTCGGTACGTCTGATCGACACTCTGATCCAAGGCGTGGATCAACTGCAAAGAGAGGTTTCCCAGGACAATGGAGCGGCGGGCTTGCTGCTGGGAGTGGCGCGGACGGCCATCACCTTGCGGGCTTTGGCGGGCCAGCGGGCTGCGACCATTTCGGCTTTGGTGGCGGGCAAAAAGCTGGCGCCTCCCGAAACCATTGACGTCTTAAGCGAATTGGGCGGGCGTATTGATGAGGTCAGCCAATTGATCCGGTTCGAGATCGATCAGGTCGGACGACCAGCCCGTTTGATCGAGGCCCAGCAAACGCTGGAGACCGGCTACTTTCGCGAAGCCGAGGTCATGTATCTGCCGATCTTGCGGGCGGCCCGTGGTGAAATGCCTTATCCGGCAGACCTGGACGCCACCCGGACTCGGCAGTTAGACGTCATGTTGCCCGCCGTGGTGACGATGCGCGAGGCGGCTGTTGCCGAAGTGATGGAGCATACAGATCATCAGAAACAAACCGCCTTGCTGCATCTGATTTGGTCTTTGGCCTTGGTTTTGTTGACCATTGCGACCGGAATGATTTCGGCGATTTTGTTCAGTCGGCGGGTGTTGACACCTTTAAGCAGTCTCACCTCTTCGATTGGTCGTTTGGCTATGGGGGATCACGACCTTGAAATTCCCCGCACTCATCTGGGGGCGGAATTGGCGGCTTTGGCGGATGCTGTCGAGACCCTGCGTCTCCAGGCGATGCAGGCGACGGCCTTGGCAACGGAAAATGCCGCCAACCAGCGCCAGAGAGAAAAGCGCGCGGCGGCTTTGGAGGCCATTTGCACTCATTTTGACAGCGAAAGCCGCACCCTGATTGCTGAAATGTCGACTTCAGCCGAAGCGGCCATCCAGCAGGCGCGGGCCAGCGAGACCATCGCTGTCGACGTGAAGGAACGGTCGACTGTTGCCGCGCAGGCCGCTTCGGAGGCTTCCAGCCGGGTGGAAAGCGCGGCTGCCGCAACGGAGGAGTTGGCCGCTTCGATTGCCGAGATTAGCGATCAGGTCACGCGCGCTTCGGATGTGGCGGCCCAGGCGGTCGCCGAGACCCAAAAAGCCAGCAAGCGCATCTCGGGTTTGGTCGAGGCGGCGGGCCAAATTGGCGATATTCTGCGCTTGATTCGGGCCATTGCCGGCCAGACCAACCTGCTGGCTTTGAACGCCACCATCGAAGCCGCCCGAGCCGGTGAAGCCGGCAAGGGCTTTGCCGTCGTGGCCAACGAGGTTAAGGCGTTGGCGCATCAAACGGCGCAGGCGACCGAAGCCATCGCCGCCCAGATTACCACCGTGCAGACCCAGACGGATGACGCCGTTCACTGTATTCATGATGTCGGCAATACGATTTTGAAAATGAGCGAGTTCGCCACCGCCGTCAGCGCCGCCGTTCAGCAACAGGATCAAACCACCGTGGAAATCGCCCGCAATGTGCAGGGCGCCGCCGCCAGCACTCGCGCGGTCTTTGTCGCCGTGAACACAACGGCCAATGTCATGGTTGGGGCGCAGCAGTCCACCCAGCAGTTGGTCGGCAGTATGAACACCCTCGGCGAGCGCGCCAACCGTTTGACCTCCAGGCTGGTCGATTTCTTCGAAAAGGCCAAAGCCTCGTGAGGGGCGTTAAGGGTCGATGTCCTGGGAGCGCGGGCATCCGGCCCGCCCTTTACGATCTTTGGTTACGGTGCGCTCAAGCGGGCAGGGTCGAGGATGGTGTCTTTTAGGTCGGCTCCGTCCAGGTCCGCCCCGTTCAGGTTCGCCCCGCGCAGGTCCGCCTCGACCAGGTTCGCCCCGCGCAGGTCCGCCTCGACCAGGTTCGCCCCGCGCAGGTTCGCCTTGCTCAGGTTCGCCTTGCTCAGGTTCGCCTTGCTCAGGTTCGCCTTGCTCAGGTTCGCCCCGCTCATCTTCGCCTCGCTCAGGTTCGCCCCGCTCAGGTTCGCCTTGCTCAGGTCCGCCTCGATCAGCTTCGCCCCGCTCAGGTCCGCCTCGAACAGGTTCGCCCCGCGCAGGTCCGCCCTGATCAGATTCGCCCTGATCA
>CAIXKV010000121.1 GCA_903920145.1 uncultured Rhodospirillales bacterium | reverse complement strand
GAGCCCTGATACTGACACATCGCCGGTCCTCGGGCCGCGACGGCGGCCCCGCGCGCCCATGCGCGCGAAGCCAAGGGCGCGGATGCGCCCGCCCGGCGTCTGAGGGCAGCCTTGATGAGTCACCATCAAGGCTCGATGGTATAATGCCATCAACCACGAGACGCGCGGACGGAAGGTCCGCGCGTCTCGAAGATAGGGGCTCGATGGCCTGAGAGTGGCCTGAGAATTGCATATCAATTTTCATGATATAAAGAGGGCCGCGCTACCGCCGTTCGGGCGGAGGGCCACCATCGGGAGGACCAAAGAACCCAAATGGCGGACCACCAGGACCATGAGGCGGCGGACCACCAGGACCACCGGGGCCATCCGGTGGAGGGCCATCTGGGGGGCCACCAGGACCATCCGGGCCGGGACCGTGCGGGCCACCGGGACCGTGCGGACCGCCGCCAAACTCGGCCAGCTTCCGCCGCCCTTCCGGGGACATCGCGGCTGCGGCTTTCAGTAACGCCCTCTCGACCGCCTGTTCTCCGGCATCGCGATCGGCGCGCCCTGCCTTCAACGCCGCTTCCAGGGCGGCAGGATCGAACGGATCAGCGCGCAGAATCTCGCGAACATGATCCATATTTTTCCGCATCTCCGGCCCTGGATCCTGTTGCAGCATGGGCTCGGAGGCGAACGCCTTGCGCAATGCGTCGGCGTCGGCGGAGGGCAGAAACCGGGCGATTTCGTCGGCCATATGATGGGGGCCGGGCGGGCCGGGCGGACCTGGAGGCCGGTGCCACATGTGAACGGCGATCACCGCGACCAAAAAGACGTTCACAGCCAACGACAGCGGCAGCGCCCATGAGCACTGGGGTTTTGAACGCTCACTCATAGGCCAAAGGGCTCCGTGGACTGAGACGCGGTAATCAAGGTTTCGACGGTGGGCGTCACCTCGGTATCGGCAGCGTCGGTATAGACCATTGGGTCCACCGAAACATGCCCCACCAACACGCCCAACACCAACCCGACCGCCACCGGCACACCATAACGCAGGCCAAGGTCGGATGACTGAAACCCAGCCCAAAGCCCCGCCTTCAGACGCGCGCACCACCGGCTCCAACGAACCAGAAGCGGCGGCGGAAGCTGGGGCGTCCGATAGGCTGCGGCCTGCGTCCGGGCGATCACCCGCAGAATGTCTTCAGGTCCGGGGGGTTCGTCTGCGGTTTCGCTCTCGTGGATGCAGAGCAAGGCTTCGAGCCGTTCAGCCCGCCTTAACACCGCCCGTGCGTCTTCTGAGGTTGCCAAGAGGTGACGTGCCGCCGCCCGTTCGGCGTCCGGCCACCGATCCATAGCCGTCCCATGATCATCGATCAGGGCTTCCAACTCGAAGGGCGTCATTGCTGATCTCCCATACTGCCCAAGGCGCCAAGGCCGCTTAAACGAACGCGCAAAGCTCGGCGCCCACGAACCAACAGTGATTCCAAGGCTGAAACTGTGACTTCAAGGGTTGCAGCCGCTTCGGCGGCACTGACCCCAGCATAATAACACAAAATAATCGCCGACCGCTGCCGTGGCGGCAATTCATCAAGAGCTTGCACCACCATACGGGCCGTTTCTCCGGCATAAACCTGCTCCAAACTGCTTGGCGCCGGATCAGACGGATCCCCTGCGACTTCCAATGGTAAAGCCGGAAGCCGCCGTCGCCGATCCAAACAGAGATTCACCACCACACGATAAAGCCAAGTCTTGAACTGAGCGTCCCCATCGTGCCGCCAACGGGGCGCAACGGTCCAAACCCGAAGAAAAGCTTCCTGCGCCACTTCATCGGCATCATCCCGGTTCCCAACCACACGCCGCGCCAGACGCAGCACGAACGGCATATGTCGACGCATCAGGGCATGGAACGCCCGATGGTTTCCCCGACCAATAGCCCCTAGAAGCGCGCGATCATCCTCGTCACCGCCGACCGCCGCGCGTGCCTCTTCTCCACCATCCTCTTCATCCTCGCGCACGATCAAGTCGCATCCTTTGACGGTGTGTTCAGGTCCATATGTCACTTTATACGACGGTGAAAGTCATTCCCTGCGTGGCCTCTGCCTCTAAAATGGGGCAGGACGGAATGTCGCAGGGGAAAATTTTGCCGAGCCCAACCGGCAAGAATATCCCAGCTTATTTTCATGGTAACCACTCGACAGAGCGGTTAAGCCATGAATATCTTTAAACTGTTTATGATGTCCATCTTCCTGAAACCGGCGCAACCGCCGAGCAAGAGCCATGGCCGGCATTTTTTGCCGGATAGGACTCTGGACTGGTCAAAGCTCTTTGCACCTGTCTCCAAAATTATTGCGCAGGGTTTCAAACTTCGTCCCGTGTAACGAGTCATGTGCGGGGAACAATCCCAAGCACCAGTCCTCCCGAGACGGAGAGTCTCCATGAGCACCGTATACAGCACGACGGGATCGTCGGGTACCAGCCAGCAACAGCAGGTCCAAGCCCTGTTGAAGAAGCTGGCGGCGGAACGGGCCAGTCAAGCCAGCGCCAGCTCTGCCTCCAGCACGTCTTCCACCAGCAGCACCAGCCTAGCCAGCAGCACCAGCGGGACGTCCAGTTACCAAAAACTGGCCGACAGCCTGATGTCCTCGCTCTTGCAAAATCAGTCTGCCAGCGCCTCTTCGACCTCTTCGTCGTCGGATGACAGCAGCAGCGTCCAAGGCCCGCCTCCCGGCCCACCACCGGGGCCGCCTCCCGGACCGCCCCCCAGTGCCGGCAGCGCCTCCAGCAGCGCCAGCGACAGCTCCACCAGTTCGACATCCGACTCGACATCCGACTCGACGTCCAGCTCCACATCCAGTTCGGAGTCCAGCAACAACGTCCAAGGCCCACCTCCCGGCCCACCGCCGGGGCCGCCCCCAGGACCGCCGCCCAGCGACAGCAGCGGTTCATCCGACAGCGGCTCGACGTCCGGCTCCACCAGTTCCAGCACGTCTCAAAGCGGGTCCACCGACATCAAGTCGCTTCTGGAAAGCCTGTTTGCCAGCCTCGACAGTGGCTCAAGCTCAACGTCGGCCTCCAGCACCAGCTCAACGTCCACTGCCAGCGCCAGCGGTTCCAGTACCAGTACCAGCAGCAGTAGCAGCACCAGTTCCAGCACTACGGACCTTTTGAACTCTTTGCTCGGGTCTTATCAGCAAGCATCCCGGTCCTACGGAGCATCATCCGCTTACGGGAATCGTTTCGGTAACAGCACGCAGGCCCTTTCGGCTTGATCCTGCCACCGACGCCCCCCCACCCAGGCCGCGAGGGATGGCTCCCTCGCTCCCTGGATGTTGACCCCCTTACGACTTGGACGTAGGTGGCGGTGGCATGTGATGCAGGCAGTGCAGATCAGCCAGGCGGTGACGACCTTCTTCGGACATGATCGCTGCTGCCGCCGTCACGGCCCGCAGAACCGCCTGTTCGGTCGCATCCCGATCGGCCAGTCCTTTGCGGAAGATGGCATCGAAACTGGCTGGGTCGAAAGGTTCGGCCCGCAACGCCACGCGAGCCTGGTCTAAAATCGCTTCAGGTTCGAATCCTCGGCGATCCGGTGTCAGGCCTTCGCTTTTGAGGGCCAGACGAAGCTTCTCGGCATCGGCGGCAGGAAGCGCATCGGCCATCCGAGCCACCAACTGAACCGGATTCGGCGGCGGCCCAGGGTGAAACAGGACATGACCGCCGACCACGACAATCAAAACCAGATTCAGACCCAACGAGACGACCACCAACCAGCGAGGAAAGCTCGCTAATTTCGGCAAGGTTATCATAACGGCTCCACAATGATTAAGAAACGGCGACGCGGGCTTGATCACCCGCACGCATAATCCTTATACGGAGCCCCAACCGGATTCCGGCGGTGATTTGCACCGTTTCGCAGGGCTTCATCCGGTGGCACGATCAAGCGACCAAAGCCACGGACTGTCTCGACAGATAATACCAACGGCCTTGAATGTTGACGTCCGCAGCGCCCTCAGACGCCGGGCGGGCGCATCCGCGCCCCTAAGTCCACACACTGGGGCTTCGCGTCCACGAGGACGCAGGGCCGCCGTCGCGGCCCGATAAAGGCTGCCCTCAGACGCCGGGCGGGCGCATAGGGCCCCACCCTGCACCCGCAAGGAGACATAGCCTCTTTGACCACGAGACGTTATGGGGAAACCGTCGCGGGTTCAAAGGGCCGACCGGCCCTTTGCGGGTGTAAGCAGAGCCCACGGGTCGGCTACAGCGCCCGAACGTCGGTCAGGGTTCCCGTTACGGCCGCCGCTGCCGCCATGGCTGGGCTCACGAGGTGGGTCCGACCGCCGCGCCCTTGCCGGCCCTCGAAGTTACGGTTGGAGGTCGAAGCACACCGCTCGCCGGGCTCCAGCTTATCGGCATTCATGGCCAAACACATGGAGCATCCGGGTTCGCGCCACTCAAAGCCGGCCTCGATGAACACTTGATCCAGCCCTTCCTCTTCGGCCTGGTGTTTGACCAGACCCGAACCCGGAACCACCATGGCCTGAACGGTGGCAGCAACCTTGCGCCCCTTGGCCACCGCCGCCGCTGCGCGCAGATCTTCGATCCGGCCATTGGTGCAGGAGCCGATGAACACCCGGTCCACGGGGATTTCGGCAAGCGGAGTTCCCGGAGTCAACCCCATATAATCCAGGGCGCGTTCCACCGCCCGACGCCGGCCCGGATCAGCCACCTCGGCAGGATTCGGCACCCGGCCCGTGATCGGCAGCACGTCTTGCGGGCTGGTCCCCCAGGTCACTTGCGGCACCAAATCAGCCGCGACCAACACCACTTCGCGGTCGTAACGGGCGTCTTCGTCGGTCGGCAGGGTTTTCCAATAGGCCACCGCCTGCTCCCAGGCGCCTCCCTTGGGGGTCAAGGGCCGTCCCATCAGATAGGCAAAGGTGGTTTCGTCGGGCGCAATCAACCCGGCGCGAGCCCCCGCCTCAATGGACATGTTGCAGACGGTCATGCGGCCTTCCATCGACAGGTCACGGATGGCTTGGCCTGCATACTCGATGACATAGCCGGTCCCGCCAGCGGTGCCGATGGTGCCGATGATGGCCAGCGCCAAGTCCTTTGCGGTCACGCCGGGCGGCAAGGCGCCGTCAACGGTAATCCGCATATTCTTGGCCGGCTGCTGCTGGAGGGTCTGGGTGGCCAGAACATGCTCGACTTCGGACGTCCCGATGCCGAAGGCCAGCGCCCCGAACGCTCCGTGAGTCGATGTGTGGCTATCGCCGCACACGATGGTCATGCCAGGCAAGGTAAAGCCCTGCTCTGGCCCGATGATGTGAACGACGCCCTGACGAATGTCATCCATGCCGAAATAGCGCACGCCAAAATCACGGGCGTTGGTTTCCAGCGTTTCGACCTGGATGCGGCTTTCCAGATCGGCGATCCCCTGGGATCGGTCGGTGGTCGGAACATTATGGTCGGCCACCGCCAGGGTGGCTTCCGGCCGCCGCACCACGCGACCCGCCAGCCGCAAGCCTTCAAAGGCCTGGGGGCTGGTAACCTCGTGGACCAGATGACGGTCGATATACAAAATGCTGGCGCCGTCTTCTTGACGATGGACGACGTGGTTATCCCAGATTTTATCGAACAGGGTACGCGGCGTGGACATTTGTAGCTTCCCAGGGTTTCTCAGAGGCGGGCTCCTCCCCTTATAAATCATCCAAACGGACCCGACGTCAAACCGAACAGCTACCCATTGCCGACCGACGGAACCCCCCGTATAGTCCGGGGCCATGACCGCCGCATACGCCCCCCCCTCCGCCCCGCCCCGCCACCTCCTGGCTATCCAGGGGATGCCGGCTGCCGAAATCGTCCAGTTCTTCGATCTGGCCGAAACCTATGTCGCCCAGAACCGCAGCCCGGATAAAAAAACCGACCTGCTTCGGGGCCGAACTCTGGTCAACCTGTTCTTCGAGAACTCGACCCGCACCCTGACGTCGTTCGAACTGGCCGGCAAAAGGCTGGGGGCCGATGTCATTAATATGGCGGTGGCGGTCAGTTCGGTCAAAAAGGGCGAAACCCTGATCGATACCGCCATGACGTTGAACGCCATGCATCTGGATGTGCTGGTGGTCCGTCATCCCGAATCGGGAGCGGTGCGCCTGCTGGCTAACAAGGTCAATTGCGTGGTGGTCAATGGCGGCGACGGCAATCATGAGCACCCGACCCAGGCCTTGCTGGACGGACTGACCATCCGCCGCCGCAAGGGGCATCTGGAAGGGTTGGTGGTTGCCATCTGCGGCGACATCCTGCACAGCCGAGTCGCCCGCTCGAACATCCACCTTCTAAATGCGATGGGGGCTCGGGTTCGGGCGGTGGCACCGCCGACTCTGCTCCCCGCCGACCTCTCCCGGCTTGGGGTCGAGGTTCATCATCGGATGGAAACCGGGCTGGTGGGCGCCGACATTGTGATGATGCTGCGCCTTCAGACCGAACGCATGAGCGGTCAATTTGTGCCGTCAGTGCGCGAGTATTTTCATTTCTTTGGCCTGACCCGTGAAAAACTCAAGGTCGCCAAGCCGGACGCGCTGATCATGCATCCCGGCCCCATGAACCGGGGAATCGAAATTGATTCCGAAGTGGCGGACGACATCACGCGGAGCGTCATCCTTGATCAGGTCGAGTTAGGCGTGGCGGTCCGTATGGCTTGCCTGGACCGACTCACCCGTCCCGAGACCCCGATCTCCTGACCCAGCCTCGGCGATCCCGCATAGCAGCCGGCACGCTGGCGGTTCGCCTTGAATTCCTGGAACCATTCGTCTAAGCGGTCTCACCCCGGCGCAATCGGGTGGCCCGACAGACAGGTTGGTTCCCATGGCTTTAGCCTTCGTCAACGGTCGCTACCTCCCCCAGGCTCAGGCCTGGGTCCACGCGGAGGATCGCGGTTTTCAGTTCGCCGATGGCGTCTACGAGGTTGTGGCCCTCCTTGACGGTCACTTGATGGATTTTGATGCGCACATGGACCGATTGGCCCGCTCGCTTGAGGCGTTGCGGCTGTCCTGGCCCATGTCCCGAGCCGCCCTTGCACTGGTGATGCGCGAGCTGATTCGCCGCAACGGCGTCACAACCGGACTGATCTACCTTCAGATCACCCGAGGCAGCGCCCCGCGCGATTTCAAGTTCCCGGCGCCGTCGGTTCGTCCGACTCTGGTCATGACCGTCCGCCGGGTGACCCGATTCGGCTCGCCGACTCACATCGCCGAGGGCGTTCCGATCATCACCATCCCCGATATTCGCTGGCTGCGGCGCGACATCAAGTCGGTGTCGCTTCTGCCCCAGGTTCTGGGCAAGCAACAGGCCGTGGAAGCGGGTGCGTTCGAAGCCTGGATGGTTGACGCCGATGGCTTGGTGACCGAAGGCTGCTCCAGTAACGCCTGGATCGTCAGCGCCGACGGCGTGCTGATCACCCGCCCAACCAATCACCTGATTCTCAGCGGCGTAACTCGAGGCTCCCTATTGCAACTCGCGGCAGAGTTCGGCATTGCCACCGAGATTCGCCCCTTTTCCGTGGCTGAAGCCAAAGCCGCCCCGGAGGCGTTCCTGTCCAGCGCCACCACCTTCGCCTTGCCGGTCACCCGCATCGATGGCCAGCCGGTGGGAACCGGGCGGCCTGGAGCGATCACCTTGCGCCTGCGTCAAGCCTATCTGGCAACCGTTGGCGGAGTTCGATCGTGAAGGCCACCCCGACTGCGCTCCCCAGCGCCGTTCTATTCGACTGGGACAATACGTTGGTGGACAGTTGGGGCTGCATCCATGCCAGCCTGACCGTTACGTTCGAAGCCATGGGCGTCCCCCCCTGGACCGAAGCCGAAACCCGCGCCCGTGCGCGTCGGTCCTTGCGGGACAGCTTCCCGGCGCTGTTCGGAGATCGCTGGCCAGAAGCCCGGACGATTTATTTTGATCACTACGCCAGCCATCATCTGGAGCGTCTGCGCCCGTTGCCGGGTGCCGAAGCGTTGTTGGATGCTTTGCGCGACTACGGAACCTATCTGGCGGTGGTCAGCAACAAGACCGGCCATTTTTTGCGGAGCGAAGCCGAAGCATTGGGCTGGACCGGCTATTTCAGTCGCTTGGTCGGCGCCGCCGACGCCGAGACCGACAAACCGGCGCTGGCGCCGGTCGCCCTGGCCCTGGCCCCCGCCGGCCTAACGGTAGAAGCCTTTTCGACGACCGGCGGCTGGTTTATCGGTGATGCCGATGTCGACATGGAGTGCGCCCACAAAGCCGGCTGTGTGCCGGTCCTGGTAGGAGACGCCGCCGATTGCGATTTCGGTCCCTACCCGCCGGCTTTTCGATTCGACACCTGTCTTTCCCTCCACGACTTGGTGCGCCGCCTTGGCGACACCATATCCGTTCCAACTTCTCGGAACGCCAGTCTCCAGGTATAGAGATCATTCCTGGGACCAAACCGGGCCTTCGATGCCAGGCCCCAAGAACAGCCAATGAAAGGGCTAACCAGACATGTCTGAGAAAGGCCAGAACGTTCAGGACGTGTTCTTGAACCATGTCCGAAAGAACAAAACACCAGTCACCGTATTTCTCGTCAATGGAGTTAAGCTCCAGGGAATTATTACTTGGTTTGATAATTTCTCGGTCTTGCTGCGGCGCGATGCGCATTCTCAGTTGGTTTATAAGCATGCCATTTCAACGGTAATGCCGGCCCATCCTATTCAGTTATTCGAGCAAACCAAGGAACCGGACCACGACTGAGCCCGTGACTTCTCTTCAGGATGACGGCAGCGTTGGCGCGGGCCGCGCCATGGTCGTCCATCCGGCGCTCCGCGCTGCCACAGGCGAAGGCCGCCGGAGCCCCGAGTCGCAACTTGAGGAAGCGGTTGCTCTTGCCGCTGCCATCGACCTAACGGTCGTTCACGCCGAGACCATACCGATATCGCGCCCCCACCCTTCGACTTTTTTGGGGTCTGGGTCGGTGGAGCGGTTGACCGGCCTGATTGAAGATCAGGGAATTTCCCTGATTGTGTTTAATCATGCTTTGTCGCCAGTCCAACAACGGAATTTAGAGCGGCAAACTCGCGCTAAGGTGATCGATCGCACGGGTCTAATTCTCGAAATTTTTGGAGCGCGGGCGCGCACACGGGAAGGACAACTCCAAGTTGAGCTGGCTGCCCTGACCTACCAACGGTCGCGCTTGGTGCGCTCTTGGACTCACCTGGAGCGTCAACGAGGCGGTTTCGGTTTCCTTGGCGGTCCCGGCGAATCGCAATTGGAATTGGACCGGCGGTTGATCGGCGATCGCATCCTACGGATTCGCAAGGATCTGGAAGACGTGCGGCGGACTCGCGGCCTGCACCGACGGGCACGGGAGCGCGTCCCCTATCCGGTGGTGGCCCTGGTCGGCTACACCAATGCCGGAAAATCGACTCTGTTTAACCGGCTGGCCGGTGCCGACGTGTTCGCCAAGGATCTGCTCTTCGCCACCCTGGATCCGACCATGCGGGCCATCGCCCTGCCCTCAGGACAGCGGGTCATCCTGTCTGACACGGTCGGCTTCATTTCCGACCTGCCGACAACCCTGGTTGCGGCCTTTCGAGCGACCCTCGAAGAGGTGATGGCCGCCGACATCATCCTTCACGTCCGCGATCTGGCTCATCCAGACAGCCAAGCCCAGCGGGATGATGTCTATAGCGTACTGCGAAGCCTGGAAATTGATCCCGAAACCGACCCCCGCTTGATCGAGGTGCTGAACAAAATCGATCTTCTTGAGAGCGAGACTCGCACGCATGCTTTGGCCCAGGTCCGTTGCGCTTCCGGTCAGGCAACGGTGGCGGTGTCCGCAATCACCGGCGAAGGCTTGGATAAGCTGTGCGCGATCCTGAACCAGTCGATGAATGCCAACCGCGAACATGCGAGTCTTGTCATTGATCTTCAGGACGGCGCCGCCTTGGCTTGGCTGCATGAGCATGGCGAAGTGGTTCGGCGCCGTGATGACGAAAGCAATGCCTACCTGGAGGTTGCGCTGGACCCTGCCGATTGGGCGCGATTCGAACGTCGGTTTCCCTACCGCGCTCAACAGAAAGTTCCGATATTGTAGGAATGGGCGCCTGCGCTGTTTCTGTCTTTTCAGTGCCGCAACGGTTCACCGGGGACGATCCGAGATGCGAGCCGCGTTGCTCTGGCTTTTGCTTCTTCTTCTCGTTGCGCCGCTCCCGGTGACGGCGCAACAGATTCCTGTCGACTCCGCAGCGGCCCCAGCCCCACCGCCACCGCCACCCACCGCCGACCAAGCCGGAGCCATGGCACCGCCAGCCCGCGAGGTGCTTCGCACCTGTCGCGATACTATCTTCATCGACTGTTTCCGGGATTGGCGGCCCGGAATGGAAGAGCCCAAGCGGGAACAGCCACCACCACCGCCGCGACGTCCGGGCTCTCCCCCCACCGGCAGCGGCCCGCAATCGGAGACGCCAGGAGCAGGACCGCCGCCGGCAGGTTCGGGAACAGCGAGGCCGCCGCCTGCTGGAGCCCCCAACGCACCCAAACCCCCAGAGAAGCCCTCTCCCGCCGCCGAAACGCCGCCGGGTTCCCGCCCGCCGTCCGCCCCTGCTGGTCCCCCCAATACCGCCGGGGCCCCCAACGCCCCCAAGCCGCCCAACGCCACCGAGGCCCCGGTCGTGCGCCCACCTCCGGTCACGGGAGCCCCGACCAACGCCGCCAAGCCGCCTCCCGCCGAGCCTGTGGCACGGCCCGCATCGCCTCCTGTTGGAACGTCCCCCCCTGTGGGTACGGTCGGGAGCCCTGATGCACCGGGCACGCCCGGAGGAGCATCAGGTAAAGGAGCATCAGGTGGAGGGGCATCGGAGGGTTCCGGCACGATCGGAGGGGCCAGCCCCGGAGGAGCCGTAGCCCCACCGGCAGCAACCGAGAACCCGAATGAACGCCCGGCGCCCGCCGGCTCGGCCCCCAACGCCGTCCAGCCGGCAGCGCCAGCGACGCCAGGGCAAAAGCCCCAGACTCAAAACAGGCCGAACGCTCAACCCGAAGCCGGATCAGACCCGAATTTACCGATCTATCAGGCTTTGGTCCGTGCCATCTTGAAACATGGCCTGCAAAACCAGATGAAGGTTACAGGACCGCCCCAGAATGGCGCCGTGACTCTTGAGATCACACACGCGCCACGGCGAACATCCTCTCCGACAACGCCATAACGAGGCTATACCATCGAGCCTTGGGACTCATCATGGATAGATTATGATCGGCGTACCTGGATGAACCAAATGTGCAACCTCATCAATCTCGGGATTGGTTAGGGCAATGCATCCTTTGGTCCAATCAAACGCTTCATGAATACTTTTAATGAGCTTGGTTTCACCAGGCAAACCATGAATCATAATATTGCCGCCTGGAGAGACTCCCTTTAACGCCGCTTGCTGGTAGTCATTTGAATTTGGATAAGAAATATGTAGTGCCCGATGGAAATTGCTATCCCCCTTAACATAATCGATAATATAGGTGCCTTCTGGAGTCCGATTGTCACCAGCCCGTTCTTTCTTGCCAACCTGCTGACCAAGAGCGACCCGGTATTTTTTAATGAGGTGATCGCCGGATAAAAGCCGCAGTTCGTGCTTACCTTTATAGACCTCGACATGATCGACGTCCGGCATCGAAGCCGCAAAGCTCGGCGATCCCAAACCCGACACGCCAACCACCAGCGCCAGCGCCAGCAGCCAAGCCGAACGACCCACAAGAACCGCATTGCACATCATCGTCGAGCCTGATCCCAAGTAAGAGAGGCTTCATATCAACGGACCTTGATGGCAACACCTCAAGGCCGCCCTCAAACGCCGAGCGGGCGCGTCGCGGTCGGATCCCAGCGATATGTCATTGTCTTGCGAGCCGCCGATGTCACGCCGCCGTGGGCTAGGCGACTGTACAGAGTCGGCCTTCCCTAAACAAGCCACCGCAACAATCTTTCCCCCAGGGCTTTTTCCGGTTTGCATCCTACTGTTACTTATTAGACACATCTTTATGATTCGCTACCTCGTCGTCACCATTTTGATCCATTCCTGTCATACCATCGAGCCTTGATGGTGACTCATCAAGGCTGCCCTCAGACGCCGGGCGGGCGCATCCGCGCCCTTGGCTTCGCGCGCATGGGCGCGCGGGGCCGCCGTCGCGGCCCGATACCGGCGATGTGTCAGTATCAGG
>CAIXKV010000120.1 GCA_903920145.1 uncultured Rhodospirillales bacterium | reverse complement strand
GCGGGCGCATCCGCGCCCCCTAGAGTCCACACACTGGGGCTTCGCGTCCACGAGGACGCGGGGCCGCCGTCGCGGCCCGAGGACCGGCGATGTGTCAGTATCAGGGCTCGCCGGTATCATCGCTATAGCGCGCCGGTCGAGACCGCGCCGATCCTAACGCCGAGGTCCAGCCCCCTCGCCTAACCGCTTCCAGAACGGCTCTGCATCTTTGAATCGACGCCACGCCTCGGGCAATTGGCTCAGACTATCGCGTCCCCGCTGCGCCAGACGGCGATGATCCTCGGACCCCAACCGCACCCCGGCTTCCCGCAACAGGCTGTCGACGCGCCGCAAGTCCTGGATCTCATCCACCAAAGTCCGCAAATCGACCAAGGCCGCCAAGAACGGACGGGTTGCCGCCAAAGGAAACAGCCCGCGAAACCCATCGGCGGCATCATGCAACCGACGCAGGCGGCGACGCAGACGCTTCAGCGCTTCGGGATCCCCCTGTTCAATACCGGCCTTACGCACCCGCCGATAGACTCGATCCAACCAGGGGCCGATTTCTTCGGTCACAGGCCGCCCCAACTGCCGGCGAATCTCGGGATCGGCCCGCTCGCACCAACGCTCTTGTTCCAGCCAGCCGCCACAGGTCAAGACCAGAGTGGTGAATTCGGGCGCCAGAATCGCCTCACGAGCATCAGCCGCCGCGTTCCGAGCGGCGAAACTATCGGTTCCCGGAGCAATCCCTTCCCCGGACCCTATCCCGGCCAAACGGGTTAACGGCCCCACCATGGACCAATCCCGCGCCGGCTCCAAACGCCGGGCTAACGCCCGGCATTGAGTCGCAAAAACGGCAGCATCGGACGAAGCAATGACCGGCTCGAACAACTCCAGCCCATAGCGCAGCCGACGCAAGGCGTAACGGATAAAGCGCACAGCCCGACCATCGCCGCCCCCCGGTTCCGCCAAGGCCGCCAGGGCGCAATCTTCGTTGTGCAACAGTTGGCGTAGGCAGTGGCGAACCACATGACGAAACGCTTCGGCCACGGTGGTTGCTGGCGACAAAGCCGCCGGCTCGGATTGGTCGGGCACCGGAGGCCGCCCCGTCACCAGACGATAGCCGGCCTCGGCCTTGCTTTCGCTGGCAATCCGCAGCGGCACGATGCCCTGAAGCCTCAAGGCCAGATCGAACAGCGGCCCAACCCTGCCGCTCCGCAGCTCCAGCTCAATTTCGCTCACCGGGTGCATCCGGTCGCCGGCCCGGACCACGCCCATATCCAGAGCGATCTCCACCGTCGTTTGGGCATCAAGACGAACCGAAAGGGTGGTGCGTCGAATCTCGGTAACAAACAGCGCCACCAGCGTCGTCAAAGCCTCTGGCGACACCAAATGAGTAACATTAGCACCCTTCAGCAGCGACAGATCCGGCGCCTCACTGGCCAACACCCACTCCCATTCCCGCCGCACCGCCACCGCCGCCGTGTCACCGGCAGCCGCGCAGTTCAGGGTTTTGACGGTTTGGCTGATACGGCCATTATCTTCCAGGCGCACCCGCAGCGAGACGCCCTGGGCTGCCAGCCGCAGATCTGGGGTGTCGTAATATGTGGTGGTCTGACGTCGCACCTGCTCGGCCCCATCGGCCATAGCCAGAAGGGCCGGATGGCGAACCAGCCGAACCATATCCCCAGGATCGGTGCGTAACTTCAGTTCGATTTCCCGACCAGCGGTCCCTGCGGTCGGAGACACGGCAGACTCGTGGGCCACGACGGGCACCCCCTCGGCAAGCGCCTGTTACCAGAACGCCCCTTCATTAGCCGATTCCCCGGACCAGGGCGAAGACAAATCGCGCAGCCCACATCGTCGCAGCCAACACACCCGGCTTCTTGTAAGACCATCGAGCCTTGATGGTGACTCATCAAGGCTGCCCTCAGACGCCGGGCGGGCGCATCCGCGCCCTTGGCTTCGCGCGCATGGGCGCGCGGGGCCGCCGTCGCGGCCCGAGGACCGGCGATGTGTCAGTATCAGGGCTCG
>CAIXKV010000119.1 GCA_903920145.1 uncultured Rhodospirillales bacterium | reverse complement strand
GACTCTAGGGGGCACGGAGGCGCCCGCCCGGCGTCTGAGGGCGCTGCGGACGTGTCAACGTCCAAGGCCATTGGTATGACGGGGAAATCAAGACAGCAAGTCACGCAGCATGGCGACCAAGGGGAGGTCGGCGGGAGGCATCGGATAGTCATTAAGGCGGTTAGGCAAGACCCAAGCCAGAGCCTGCCCTTCCCGGCCAACGACGATTCCTTGCCAAACTCGGCAGACATAGAGTGGCATCAGTAAATGAAATCGTTCATAGGCATGGGAGGCAAAAGTCACAGGCGCCAAGCAGCTATGGCGGGTCTCGATGCCCAATTCCTCGCGAAGTTCACGAATCAGGGCCACTTCTGGAGTTTCGCCGGCATGGACTTTCCCGCCGGGAAATTCCCACAAACCAGCCATCTCTTTTCCCGCAGGCCGTTGAGCCAGGAGTACCCGCCCATCGGCATCGACCAAAGCCGCCGCGACCACCAGGACCAGAGGACGTTCGGTCAGGGGTGGGGTCGAGATATCAAAACAGGTCATGGCTCTCCGGGAGTGATGCGGATGCGTGGGATTATTTGACGTCAAATAATCCGGCAGAGGATGGGTCGGAGCCAGCTGCTCCGGGAGCCTGTCAAGGGCGGATGCCCGGAGGCTCATTTCGCCCCAGAGTATTTGACGTCAAATACCCCAATCGGCCCGACATGTCAGGGTAGGGCAGGGCGGTGTCGTAGGGAGAGTATTTGACGTCAAATACTCTGGGATGCCCATGAAACACTTCAACCTGACGCCCACCGAGGACAGGCGCTACGCCCCAGACCCAGGCCCCCGGCGATCGCGGAGCGTGATGTTGGTGGCTCGATCAACAATAAATTGCGGACGTCGGCGTACCTCATCATAGATGCGGCCAATATATTCCCCCAACACGCCCACGGCCATCAACTGGACACCGCCCAGGAACAGCACCAGGACCGTGATAGTTGGCACCCCCATGGGGTAGTTTTCGCCAATCACCAGCTTGGTTACGAGCATATACAGGATGGCCAGCAAACTGAGCAACAGGATGCCAAAGCCGGTCCAGAGCAAAAATGAAAGAGGAAAGGTTGAGAAGCCAAAAACGCCGTTAAAGCCAATTTTTAACGATCCCAGATACCGATTGTACTTGCTGGTTCCGGCTTCGCGAGCATCGCGTTCATATTCAACAAAGGTTTGACGGAAGCCAACCAAAGAGACCAGCCCTCGCAAGAATCCATGACTTTCTCCCAATTCCCGCAACTCTTCGATCACCCGCCGCGTAATGATACGAAAATCGCCGGTATTGCGTGGAATCGCGACATCCGAGATCCGGTTGATCAGGCTATAGCCCAATTCCGCCACAATTTTCTTGATGGCGGTTTCGCCCTTGCGGCTGGACCGGCGGGCCGTAACCACGTCGTAGCCTTCTTGGAGCTTGGCGAACATGGGCAGGATTGTTTCTGGCGAGTCTTGCAAGTCCACATCGATGACAACGCAGGCTTCGCCACGACAATTCATGATCCCGGCAATGGTCGCTGCGGGTTGGCCAAAACGCCGACTAAAGACCAGCAAGCCAATCCTTGGGTCTTTAGCACTCTCTTCGATAATGATGTCTTCGGTGCGGTCTGTGCAGGGATCCAGGCAAAACAAAATCTCGTAGGAACCAAGCGCCTCCAGCACGGGGCGGATGCGCGCCAGGAAGGGACGGATATTGTCCTCTTCCTTGTAGACTGGTACGATGACGGACAATTTCGGTGCCGCTGTGCTGTCGTTGTGCATAAATACCACTCCTGCCGTAGTCAATTCCGGAGATGAACAACTGAAATGAACGGCACTGCGACATGAACAGCACTGCCCGCCCAGCACGCGCGATTCCACGTCGGACGCGCTGGACCGTTGTTCTTACATCCGATTGAGATGCGGCTGTCAAGGGGCTCTCTCCAGGCCCATTCACTCTGGAACCGTTTGGTGCAAGGCGAACGTGGTTATGATTTTCAAGATGACTTCATGGCGGGAACTTCAGCGCATCGGGCGTTTCGGCCTGGTTGGTATCTGCGCAACTCTGGTCTACGCCAGCAGTTTTGCCTTATCGGTAAGAGAATTAGGCGTCACGCCCGTGGCCGGAACAACCATCGGCTACCTTTTGTCAACGGCTGTTTCTTACTTTGGCCATCAGGGATTTAGCTTTGCGGTTTCGGCTGATCATGGCGATTACCTGCCTCGCTTTGCTGTCTTATCAATTTTTTCATATGGAATCAGCACCGGAATGGTTGCGGTGATTTCCGATGTCTTGTTGCTTCCTTACCCGATTGCCGTGATTGTGCCGACTCTTACAATTCCAATCATTAATTATGTTCTCAGTCGTTTTTGGGTATTCCGTCGCGGTATTCGCCGTCTCGACCATGCCGCCGATACCAACGGCCTTAGACAATGATCCGTGCCGTTGGTATCGGCGGCAACCGCCGCCGCGCGCCCCATGGCGCGAAGCCAAGAACGCGGACGCACCCGCCCGGCGCCTGAGGGCAACTTTAATGGGGCAACATCGAAGCTCGATGGTGCGACACGCTTCGAACATCTCTTCTTTTTTCAGCTTGCTTCCGTTTGACTTTACTGTGGGAGCATGTCTTTGTATGAAAATCGGGGTGGCGTCCGTAACTATGGACGCCACTCGTTGTCTTACACAAATGACCGCCTTTCAACATGACTCCTTTTGACAAGTTTCTTTCCGGCTTTCTGGGCTTTCAACGCGCACGGCTTGAAGATGATCCTGAATCGTTCGCGCGTTTAGCCCTCAAGCAAACGCCGAAATGCATGGTTATCGCCTGCTGTGATTCGCGGGTGGACCCGGCCATTCTTGCCAACGCGGCGCCAGGCGAGCTGTTTATTGTTCGCAATGTGGCGAATCTGGTGCCACCCTGTGAACCAGATAGCCATCATCACGGCACCAGCGCCGCGCTCGAGTTCGCGGTCAACGCGCTGCATGTGGAATACATCATTGTCATGGGGCATGCCGGCTGTGGGGGGGTCCGGGCGATGCTGACCAATGACCCCGAGTTAGCGCCGGAGCATCCCTTTATTCACCGATGGATGAATTTGGCGGAATCAGCCCGATTACGCACTCTGGAGTTTCTGGGAGACCAACCTCTAGAACGCCAAACGGCCTACTGCGAACGCGAAGTGATTAAAGTTTCACTTCGCAACCTCATGTCATTCCCTTGCATTACGGAACGTGTGGCGGCTGGAACTCTGCATCTTCGGGGTCTTTATTTCGATATCGCCAACGCCACCTTGGCCCTATACCACCAGGATCGTGACGTATTTGAACCCGTAAGCGAGCCGGAAGGTGATACCGGCGAGCTATAACGATGACACACTGCCGGTATCGGGCCGCGACGGCGGCCCCGCGCGCCCTTTGGGCTCTTGACGTTTCGAGATCGGGGAGATCATGCCTGTTTGTGGGGGCAGGGTAAAGCCGGGAAATCCAGGTAACGCAGCCGCTTCATTTCTTGGCGCCCCCGAGTCACTGTTTCCAGAATCAAACCACACCCTAAACTCAGAAACGCCAACAGCATCATGCCCATGGCCAGGACCGCCGTGGGCAGACGTGGAACCAGACCCGTCTGAAAGAAGGTGAGCATCACCGGCCAAATGATAACCAGCGATCCCAGTGACAAAATGGCAAACAAAACGGAAAAGAATGCCATGGGTCGCTCTTGCTTGATCAGTTTTAGAATCGTGATAAGAATCCGAAAGCCGTCATGAAAAGTGCGAAGTTTACTGACAGAACCTGCTGGGCGATCTTTATAGGGTGTCTTGATTTCGGCCACCGGCATATTCAATTCCAGGGCATGAACCGTTAACTCGGTTTCGATTTCGAACCCGCTGGATAGGGCCGGAAATGATTTAACGAAACGGCGGGAAAAGACCCGATAGCCCGAAAGCATATCGTGGATTCGGTCGCCGAAGATGCGCGCAACCATGGTCGTTAGCAGCACATTGCCAAAGCGATGACCCGGACGATAGGCCGCCTCAATCTTGGTCACGCGAGCCGCGTTGACCATATCGAGTCGTTCGGCTAACAACTGTTCAATTAAAACCGGGGCGCTGGCCGCATCATATGTATCGTCACCATCGACCAAAACATAGATATCGGCCTCGACATCAGCAAACATCCGTCGAACCACATGGCCTTTGCCCTGAAGCGGTTCCCGTCGCACCACGGCGCCGGCTATTTTAGCAACATCTATTGTGCGATCTGTAGAATTATTATCATAAACATAGATAATGGCTGATGGCAAAGCGTGCCGAAAGTTTTCCACAACGGCACTGATCGCCGCCTCTTCATTGTAACATGGAATCAGCACGGCGATGCGATTTGAATAGACCCCGGTCATGGCGACTCTCGTATTTGCTTTCTGACGATATTTCTTCAAGAATGTTCCTGGTCAGACAAACGCTTTGGCATTTCCCTTTACGATTTCACCGTGACGGGCACAAGCCGGATCAGCAAGATCAACGAATAGGTCGGCGACGCTTTCCGGTAATGGCAAAGAATCGCGTCTCTCTCCTGGAAATGCTTTGGCGCGCAGAGCCGTGCGCATTGGGCCGGGGTCCACCAAATTGACCCGCACATTCGGTCCAACCCCTTCAGCGGCATAGGTTCGCACCAAATATTCCAATGCGATCTTGCTGGTGCCGTAAAGCCCCCAAAAAGGCGTAATCGCTTCGGTTGCGGCGCCATCGGTGACAAAGATCGCGCGTCCGGCATCGGACTGGCGCAACAGTCGGTCGAGAGTTCCGATCAACCGGGCATTGGCTAAAACATGCAAAGTGTAGGTCAGGTGCCAAGCCCTAGGAGTCGAAGCGGCGACTGGGGCCAATGCGCCCAAAACACCCGCATTGCCTACCAGAATATCCAGGCGACCATGTCGCTCATAAATCGCTGGCCCCAAGCTGTCGATGGTTTCCAATTGCGTCAGATCTAAGGGAACGAGGGTGGCGGGGAGTCCTCCCGCCTGTTGGATGGAATCGTCAACCGCCTCCAAAGCGCCGACGGTGCGAGCCAACAGCACCACCTGCGCTCCTTCGGCGGCGAAGCGTCGCGCCACCGCAGCCCCCAAGCCTCGGGAAGCTCCGGTGATGAGAGCCGTCCGCCCCGCCAACCGGGTCATGTGATACCGGCGAGCCATGACACTGATACCGGCGAGCCCTGATACTGACACATCGCCGGGATCGGGCCGCGACGGCGGCCCGGCGTCTGAGGGCAGCCTTGATGAGTCACCATCAAGGCCCGATGGTATGACACATCGCCGGTATCGGGCCGCGACGACGGCCCCGCGCGCCTATGCGCGCGAAGCCGAGGGCGCGGACGCACGCGTCCCCACTCCCTCACGGCTCATGGCCCAGAGCCCCAGGCCCCTGGGCCGGCACCCGTTGCTCATGCAGTGCCCAAACCAGCAAAGCCAGCAAGAGAAAAGCCCCCGCCTGATGACACACCGCCACTGGCACCGGCACCACCAGCAACAGGGTGGTAACGCCAAGAGTAATCTGAAGTCCGACCATCGCCGCCAATAGATGAGCGATGCGCCGGGTTCCAGCAGTCAAGGCGGCCCGATTCAGACGAGTCCGCAGCCAATAGGCCAGAACCACCGTCGCGGTGGTCAACGCTAACCATCGATGGCAGAACTGAACCGTTGGCGGATTTTCAAAGATATTGATCCAGACTGGCTGATAGGCCCAGGCCTCGTCGGGGAGCAGGGTGCCATTCATCAAGGGGAAGGTATTGTAGATCAAGCCAGCATGCAGACCGGCCACCAACGCGCCCCAGAATAACGTCACCAACGCCAGCACGAGAGCAAACACCAAATGACGGCGTAGCGATCGGGCTGGCGCCAAGGTGCCGGAATAGGCCCCCGGTTGCAGGAGATTCAGGGCTTGCCACAGCATCAGCGTAAAAATTAGCACCGCCGTAGACAGATGGGCAGCAAGGCGATAGTGGCTGACCGAGGGCCGATCCACCAGCCCGCTAGCCACCATGAGCCAACCCACCACCCCCTGAAGCCCGCCCAACAGAAACAAACCGATCAGGCGCGGCATCAACCGGCGCGTAATGGCTCCCCGAGCCCAAAACCACAGAAAAGGGACAATGAAAACCACCCCAACCAAATGGGCAAACAGGCGATGAAACCATTCCCACCAGAAAATACCCTGGAATTCGGCTAGGCTCATGCCCTCATTGACGGCCCGATACTCGGGTGTCGCCTGATAAAGGCCGAAAACCCGTTGCCATTCCAGCTCAGACAGCGGCGGTAGCACCCCGATCAACGGTTTCCATTCGACCATCGACAGGCCAGAATGGGTTAATCGGGTCGCGCCACCGATCACCACCATGGCGAACACCATGGCGCAGCACGTCAGTAGCCACACGCCAATGGCCTGATTGGCCTGACCAGAGCGAGTGAGAGGCATCATTCTTTCTCCAGGACGGTGATCAGGCTGCGCATCTTATTGTGTTCCAGGCCGCAATATTCGCTACACACCATGGACATCGAGCCCGGCCCGGTGGGCGTGAGGGTCAGCAGCGCCGCTTGGCCCGGCACCAGCAACGCTTCATGGCCATCGACGACGATTCCGTGCAAAATATCCTGGCTGGCCACATGCAATCGGTAGGACTGCCCGGCCTGAAGCTCCAGAAGGGGCCGAAACCGCCAGCGTTCGGCGGCAACATAAACGTCGCCGGGCGGCGGACGCACGATCGGCAAGCCATCTTCGGTTTCGCCGACCTTGTAGCGTGCAACCATCGCGTCATAGCCGGCACTAAAGCGAGTGGCGTCCATGGATTCACTTTCGAACGCCGCTTGCGGCATCCCGCGCCAAGCCGGCATAGCCGCAAAGGCCGCAACCAACAGGGCGGCAGTGCCCCCCACCAGCATTCGCTCCCAAAGGCACCGATCAGTCATGGGCGGAGTCCTTGCGCGCCAACAGATAAGAAAGCACCACGATGATAAACAACACCCCGCCGATTACGGCCGCCACTCCCCCCAGGCCATAAACGCCCATCGCGACTTTCTTGAGCGGGCTGTCAATCCCCTGGGCCACGGCCCCCATGGTCTTACGCGGAACCCCGGCGGCACCGGCCACAAACATGCCGAGGGAAAACACCAATTGCCCCCAGCCGTAAAGATGGATGGACCGCCACGCCAGCGCCCCCCGGACATTGCGAGCGAGCGCCGGCAAAATCACCACAACAAACAGCACCATGAAGGCCAGATTCACGCCGCCAATCGCCGCGTGATAATGGGATGGGGTTCGGGCATCGCTGGCTCCCAGGAAGAAGCCCATCACACCGCCGACCACGAACACCGCCAGAGAGATCGCCAAGCCCTGGGCTGCGGCAGAGTCAAGAATCTCGGCGCGCCGCCGGATCAACATCACTGTCAACCCGCTGCCCACGATAATCGGCGGCAAAGCCAGCCCGTACCAGAGCAATCCGGTGAAAGCGAGGCGCTGTTCCAGGCTCAAGATATCGAACAGGCCGTAAAACACCGGCCCGGCCAAAGCGAAGACCACCATCGATCCCAGCGCCACCCGAAACAGGGCCGGGGAAACCGGGGGCTTGCCGAATGCCTGCTCGGCAATGGCCGTCCAGGCTGCCAGCATCAGAGCGGTGTTGACGAATTGCAGGATATGCCCGCCACCCCAAAACAGGCGCTCGTTCAAGGTCGCAAGATCAAGCCCCGCTGGCAGACTCAGGCCCGCCAGGGCGAAACACACCAGCGCGATCAGATAGCACAGGCCAGCGACCCCCACCGCAAAACCAACGCAACCCCGCAAGCCGCCAGGATTGGCCAGCATCCGCACAACGGCCAACGCCACCCCGACTGCCACCAGCGCCAACCCCAAATAATAGAGCGGGTGGACGACAATCGGCACGTAATTGTTGAGTTCTGGTTCCCCGATGTTGAGGAGTGCCGGCACCACCAGCAGCACACCGCCCACGACGGACAAGCCCATGCCCAACGGTCCCAACGGGCTCCAACGCCGAGCCCCGCCGCTAGCAGCCGTCACCAGAACAGTGAAGGCCCCAAGCACCGCAAGAAACCAGACCACAAAGGAGAGAATGACGTGCGTCACCAGGGCGGTATAAAAAAAGCTCTGCCACGACCAGGGCAACAACACCTGAGTCTGAGGCACCCGTGACAGCACCAGCAGCAGCGCCAACGCGCCGGCCATGGCCAAAGATCCGATCGCCAGCAGCGCCCAACCATAGAGTTCGGCGCGCAGGGCAGGGGATAATGAGACTCCGGTTATCGTCCACCCTCGCGGTTCGATCTCACGACCGATACCAACAGCGTCTTGGCCCAAAACGGCAGCCTCCCCCTTGACCATCCGGCAAACCTTTGACGGTTTGCGCACGCACGAGACCCCAAGCAGGCTTGCGGGCCGCTTTCCCATGGGTGGGAGCATCACCCTACCCAACTTTTCCCTGGCCTTCAATGCCGAGTCGAATCCTTACCGGGTTCGTGTCCTGACAGAGTCACGCCACGGCCTACGATTCATAAAACCGCGCCGAGCGAATTTTGCGGGCCAGGATTTCACCCCGCAGCCGAATCAACACAGCCGTCACGAAGTATAAGGTAAAACCCAGCCCCATCACCAAGAGCGGCGCCAACATTGAAGCATCAATAGTCGGGGCCCCTAGACGACTGATGCTGGCCGGCTGGTGTAATGTGTTCCACCAATCGACGGAAAATTTGATGATTGGGATATTAACCGCCCCCACCAGCAACAGGATGTTCCCGGCAGCCGCCCCGCGATGAGCGTCATCGAATGCGTTCACCAGAGCAATATACCCCAGATAAAGGAAGAATAGGATCAGAACGCTGGTTAAACGGGCATCCCACACCCACCATGTCCCCCACATGGGCTCGCCCCACAGGCTGCCGGTGATCAGGCAAATGGCGGTGAAACCGGCTCCAATCGGGGCCGCTGCCTTGGCGAACAAATCAGCTAACGGGTGCTTCCACACCAGTCCAACCGCTGCCGCTATGGCCATGTTGACATAGACGAACATAGCCATCCAGGCTGCCGGGACATGGACATACATGATCCGAACCGCCTCACCCTGCTGGTAATCGGGAGGAGAGACCACCAGCGCCAGCGTGAAGCCGATAAACAGCGTCACAAGGGTTAAGCCGATGCTCCAGGGGAGCCATTTTTCGGCGAGGCGTTGGAAACGGGCCGGATTAGCGAAAATATGGATCACAGGTGCGGCTTTCGGGTGAACGGGGACCGGCGACAAAGAAAGGGATACGGCCGCCACCCTATAGCACCTGGATGCTGGTGGGTTGCGGTCGTCCACACCATCAACATGGGGTCCGATGGCATAAGACAAACCACACCCAAGGGGCAGGGTCTCCGCTCAAAAGATTACAGAATCGGCGGAGGAGCGGTAGGAGCCGGCGGCGGGACCGGAGCCGGAACCGGCGGGACATAAGCGGCATAACGCTTCACCGTCACCTTGCGGTAGCTCTTAATGTGCCAGAATTGCAGTTGAAGATGGGCAAAGGCCAAACCAACCGACGTCACAAAGGCGATACCGACCAGCAGGCCGTAAGGATAGAAAGATGGCCGCACGCCTTCGAGGAAGCCATAATCCCACATCACTAAGCTCCCTGTGACCACGAAGGCCGTCGACATGAAAATTCCGACCGGGCCGATCGAGGTATAGATGATCGGCCACACCGCTCCATACGCAGTCAGCAGCGCCAGGCCGCAAGCCACCTTCAGCGATAAATAGTCAGTATTCCGACTGGTAACCCAATGATAATAGGAAATTCCTGACGGGTTATAGGTGGCGCTGAGCACGAAGAGGGCCAGCAGCCACCGCGTGGTAAAACGACCAACCGTGAACGGGGGAAAATGCGCCATCGAATGCTCCCTGGGGACACCTGAAAAAATGCCGTGCCCTGACCCTGTGCCCCCCTACCTCCTACCAAAATTTCGCAGACGAACCAAGACGTCCGAAGGCCACCTCATACCATCGAGCCTTGAATGGTGGCCTTGCGTTTACGGCCCGGCCTCAATGCCAACCCGTGTCCAGCAGAACCACCACAAACAGGGCAGCCAGATATTGCATCGACGCAAAGAAGTTCCGCCGGGCCCACACCCGGTTTGGCAGTCTGACCAGTTGCCAATTGCACCACAGCAAGAGAACGCCGAGCACCATCGACAACACCCCGTAGACCTCGCCCAACTCGCCCAGCCACCAGGGCAAAGCTGCAACCGCAACCATCAACAGACTATTGGCAAAGATCACTCGTGCCGTTACGGCATCACCAGCCAGCACGGGCAGCATCGGCAGTTTAGCGCGGGCATAGTCTTCTTTGATCAGGATTGCCAGCGCCCAAAAATGGCTTGGCGTCCACAAGAACAGGACCGTGGCCAGCAGCATCGGCAACAGCATGCGCTCGGGGTCCACGGCGGCCGCCCCGGCCAGCACGGCAAAGCTTCCCGCCGCACCGCCAATCACAATATTGAGCCAAGTCCGCCGTTTCAGCCAAACCGTGTAGACGATGGCGTAAAAGAAAACCCCCAGGAACAGGTGAAGCGCCACCATGCCGTTGAAGGCCCACCAAGCCAATGTCAAGCCCGCCGCTAGCAGCACCGCAGCAATCACCAGCACCCACTCCGGGCGAGCCAAGGCGTCGCTGGCTAAGGGGCGATTGCGGGTCCGCTGCATCTCTCGATCGATATCACGATCATACCAATGATTGAAGATGGATGCGGCTGCCGAGCCTAGCATCATCGCAGCGGACAGCACCACAACTTGAATGCCGTCAAAATGATGAGCGATGGCGCAATAGCCCATAACCGCACTCAACGCGATCATGACCCCGATGCGCAGTTTAAAAAGCTCGATATAGGAGCGAATGGGCATGCTCTATTCTCGTCTGGACCGATTGCTGGGGCCGGCGCGGCTAAAGGTATCCTGGGGATCGAAAAGCCGTCGTGGAGCGGCTTAAACACCGAAAAGAAAGCATATGACGACCAAAACCGATGAAGACCCAAAAGCGGAAATCCTACTTTCGGCATAACCAACGGCTTCAGTCGCTAACACGGGGTTGATTTCGGTGGCTGAGGTTGCCATAATTCCGGACAGTTAGGGTATAGCTTACCCGTAGACTTGCCTAGAGCCTGGACACCGCGACACCAACGCTCACCGCCCCCGTTCTTGGTCTTAACGATTGATCAAACGCTCTGTTTTCGCAGCGCGACAGGCACTTATACGCACATCTTGGATTGCTGTCAATTTCAATCCCGATCCCTGTTATTTCTGACAGGGTGTTGCCGGAGCTGTGCCTCAAGCGATTCTGTTCACGATGTCCCAAGCCCGGTCTCGCCACGGGCAACCCGCCAAAGATACTGACCATAACTGGTCTTGTTGAGGCGCTTGGCTTGAACTTCAACGTCAGCGGCGGTGATAAAGCCTTTTTGCAGAGCAATTTCTTCGGGGCAAGCGATTTTCAGACCTTGGCGCCGCTCGATGGTGCGAACGAATTCCGAAGCTTCGTGCAGGCTATCGGGAGTTCCAGTATCCAGCCAGGCAAAGCCTCGCCCAAGACGAACCACGTCCAGTTGTCCACGCTCGAGATAAGCTCGATTGACATCGGTGATTTCCAACTCGCCACGCGGCGAAGGCCGCAGGCCGGCTGCAATCTCCACCACTTGCCGGTCATAGAAATAAAGGCCGGTGACCGCCCAATTGGAGCGCGGTTGCGTTGGCTTTTCCTCGATATTGAGTGGCCGTTGGTCACGGTCGAGTTCGATCACGCCATAGGCCGTCGGATCGGCCACGGGATAGGCAAAGACCCGCCCGCCCTGGGTCAGTCCCGCCGCCGCCACCAGCAGCGAAGTCAGGCCATGACCATAAAAGATGTTGTCGCCCAACACCAAAGCGCAACACTCATCGCCGATGAAATCACGGCCAATCAGAAAGGCCTGGGCCAATCCTTCCGGGCGGGGCTGACCGGCATAGGATAAGGCCAGCCCCCACTGGCTGCCATCCCCCAGAACCGTTTGATAGCGCGCCTGATCCTCGGGCGTGGTGATCACCAGAATATCGCGAATACCGGCCAGCATCAGAGTCGACAGCGGATAATAAATCATCGGCTTGTCGTAGATCGGCAGCAATTGCTTGGTGATGGCGTAGGTCAGCGGATAGAGCCGGGTGCCAGAGCCTCCGGCCAGGATAATGCCCTTCATGCCCATGGTCCTTGCACCTTACTTTGACTGGGAATTGCCGAACGCCCGGCAAAAACAGCGACACGTCGTGACCTTCGTCCGCGCCGTATCAATGCTGCGACGGTTAATGCTGCGACGGTTGTAGGCTGGACGGATCGGCTTTTCAAGGACCGCCGCCAGGAGTGATACCAGCCGAGCCTTGATGTTATACCGGCGAGCCCTGAACTGACACATCGCCGGCCCTCGGGCCGCGACGGCGGCCCCGCGTCCTCGTGGACGCGAAGCCCCAGTGTAACTCTAGGGGGCGCGGATGCGCCCGCCCGGCGTCTGAGGGCGCCGCAGACGTGTCAACGTCCAAGGCCATGGTATTAACCCGTCCACATGGCGTGGGTGCCATGCTCGTTCAGGCCCATTCTTGCGTTAAAGACAGAGCGGAAGGCGATAGTGTTGCAGGATCATGGGGGGGAATGTCCCGGCTTGACGCCTCCAGGATTCCGATAATCGGGCGTAAAGGTCGGGGCGCCAAATGCGTTTGCCGAAGAAAAAAGGAACGGTATTTTTGCTGAAATGCCGTTTAAAGCGCAAAAGCTCGTCGTCATCCCGGTTACTGCGCCCCCCTCCCAGAAACAGAAAATGGGCGCCGCGCGCCATTCCCCAGGACGCCACGCTATGGAACAGCAAATTATTAGGAGCCATGACCCGATAGTCAGACAGGCTACCGCCAAGATGATAATGAATGACCCGCTCACCGACCAAGAACAACGCCGCCGCCACCGGGATGTCTTCCTTGAAGACGGCAAAGACGGCCAAACGCTCCTCGAGTGCCGCCAAATCCCGATAATAGGAATCCGGAAAGAAATAGAAGGAGCCAGCCTTCAGTGCAGTCATGGTGGTTTCGTAGAGGATACGGAACAGCGGCAAGCCTTCGGCCAACGTCAGACGGCGGCAGACCAGACCATGAGTTGCCGCCTTTCTCAGACGGTTGCGCAGAACGGAGTCATAACCAGCCCACAGCGCCGCCTCTCCGCCAGTCAAGGGAATGGCGACGGTGTCGCGGTCGCGGATCACTGTCATGCCGGGAGCCCTGAAGCGATGGGTGCCCAAAAGGGGATGAAAGCGGCAGAACTCGGACACCACTTGGCGTTCTTTTACCCATGAGCCAAAGCCATCCCAAGCCCGGCGTAAGAAGTCGGGATCATCGGTGGTCGCCCATGGCCCCGTGTAGCCATACACAGTTTCCAGATCGAACAACTCCTCGTCCACCGGCTCGGCACCAACGGCGCGAATAGGATGCAGCCTGACCGGATACCAAAGCCCGCCGGACGAGTCCCGATAGCGATAAAGCCAAGAGCTGGCGCCATCATGGTGATAGGCTTGGTGATAATCGGCCCTGAAATAGGGGTCATCCCCGGCATCAAGGGGCAACACCTCCGAACCGAACCAAGGGATAGCCCCTTGGTCCCCGTTCATGGGATCGAGGCCGTCGCGGCATACCGTGGTCGTGCCAGAACCTCCCGGTAGACTTCGGCCACCTGTCGGGCCGTCGTCTGCCACGAAAAACGCGCCGCTTGGCGCTTGGCCCGCTCCACCAACTGGTCGCGCAAACCGGGCGTAACCGCCAAGGCCTGCATGGCCGCCACCAGGGTTCCAATGTCGTGGGGATCAATCAGTAAGCCGGCGTCCCCCAGAACCTCAGGGATTGAACTGACATTCGAGGAGATCACCGGAACGCCGTGATGCAAGGCCTCGATCACCGGCAGGCCAAACCCTTCCCAAAAAGTCGGGTAGACCACGGCGAAGCAATGGCCGTACAGCCACCGTAATTCATCGTCACTGACATAGCCTAGCAGGATTACCTGACGGGTAATGCCCAATTCGGCCAGTAAAGCCGGAAACCGCTGCATCAACCAGCCGGTTTTTCCAGCGATCACCAAAGGCGGCGTATCCGGCTGTTCAGCCCGCAGCCGGGCATAAGCACGGACGAGTCCGTCATAATTCTTGCGCGGCTCAATGGTCCCCACCGCCAACCAAAAACCACTGGTGCTGAACCGAGCGAGACGTTCGGACGGCGCAACATTGCCGACGACTCCGGCGCTGGCCGTCTTCGTGTCGGCAAAACGGCTCGCCAGATGAGCGACCGTCGTCCGATCGGCGGGATAGTGGGGAAAGGTCGACAGGAAATGACGGCGGCTAAATTCAGAGACCGCAATCACGAAATCGGCATGAAGCGCCGCATTGAACACACCGCCGAAACAGCCAATCCGATTGGTTTCGTCAGACCAGCCGGGATGCTCCAGAAAATTCAGATCATGCAGTGTATAAACCAAACGGGCGGCCTGAAGACCAACCGGGCAGAAAAAATTATTGGAGTGGACCAGATCCGGCGATCCCAAGGTCGCGTCGAGAGCAGCAGGCGGTTGACGCCAGAAATCGCGGGCAGCCTCCTGGCTGGTATGGGCAAAGCCGCGTTGAACGCGAGGAAGAGCCGGGCAGAAAGTGCCCTGTTCCCAATGGTCATCCCAATAAAGATCACCAAAGGTCGGGTACAAGATGAACTCATCGTCGGGCAGAATCGCCGGCAACTGGCGCGCCAGATTATCCGCCACCACCCCGCAGCCGGCCTTGTCTGCTCCGGTCTGACTGACATCAAAGCCGATTTTCATGCAGCGGGTCTCCGGCGGGCAGCCAGACTGGCGGTCACGGCGCCCCGCAGCCAGCCCCAAGTCAAGGTCAACAGCGGTCGGCCCGGCCAATGGTTCCAACGCAGCGCCGCTGCCAGGGTTGCCCACGCCACAGCGTAGGTGAAGCGCGGTTGATCGTTGCGGGCGATGCCCCGACCATCGACCAAGGCATGGGCATAATTGGCCAGCCAGCGATCCGGCACCCGTCCCAACCGGCGCTTCAGCATGCTGTTGATCTCGGCGTGCACCTTGACCCGAGCCCCCAGGGTTTTGGTCTCGGCATACAGGCGAGAGCCGGCCAGTACCCGAGGCAACAGCGCGAAGACCGCACCGCCCTGGGCGAGACGAATCCAGTACTCATAATCCATGCAATAGCGCAAACCTGCGTCGAGCGGCCCGAGCCGTTCCACCAACCGTCGCCGGAAGAACACCGCCGGTTGGCACAGGAAACAAACCTCCTGAAGCCGCTCGAAATTCCAAGCTTCGGTGTAATAGTCCTCGATCATTCCATCCTGTTCGTCGATATGATGGGCCAAGCCATAGACCACATCGACCTCAGGATGAGCCTCAAAGAACTCTAGAACCGCAGCCAACGCCCCAGGATAGTAAATATCATCAGAGTTTAGCCAGCCAATTACCGGGGCATCGGTCATGGCCAGCCCTTTGTTGACGGCATGGGCCTGCCCCTCGTCCCGCTCCGAAACAAAACGGAGCCGATCCTGGTAGCGACGCAGAATCTCAACGGTTTCGTCGGTGCTACCGCCATCGGTGACAACGTAATCAAGGCCGCTCACGCCCTCTTGGTCGAGCACACTGCGGATCGTGCGTTCGATGAATCGCCCTTGGGCGAACGAAGGGGTGACGACGCAAATCGGAGCGGTCATGGGGGCGATCCCGAAAAAAGGCGACGCAACCGGCTCATGGCCAGTCGTAAAACCGGCATCCGTCGACTTGCCGCCGCCCGAACCCGCTGCATCTGACCCAGCAGTCGACCGGGGACTCGTCGTATCCTGTGCCGAAGACGGCCAGGGAACCGAACCAAGGCGGCAACGGTCGGGTGATGAGCCAACCAATGACGCAAAATCAGCATTTGCCAGCGCATCAAACCAGAGAGCCGGCGCCGTTCGGCCAGAGCCTCGGCAAAAATCTCGAGATAACCGGCGGCCATGCTGGCAGCCGTGCCGAGGCTGGCGGCTTGTCGGCGACCAGCGGCAGCCAATCGCTCTCCCAAGGCCGGGTCGGTTTCGATGGCCTCAATGGCTCCGATGATTTGGCGTGGGCGGCGTGGGTCAAACATCAGGGCGGCATCACCGGCCACTTCGGGCAGGCTTGTGGTGTTGGCGCACAGTACCGGCACGGCATTCGCCATGGCCTCCAGCACCGGAATGCCGAACCCCTCGAACAAGGAGGGAAAAATCAGCGCCCGCGCCTGGGTGATCAGCGCCACAAAACGGTGCTCGTCCTGAAAGCCGGGAAACAGCACCCGCTCGCCCAAGCCCATACGCACCGCTGCATCCCGGAGCATCCGACCGCGAGGATCGTCGCTGACCCCGGTGCAAACCAGCTTGAGGTCGCTGTCGGGATGGGCCGCAAAATACATTCCCGCCGCTGTGATCAGCATGGCGTGGTTTTTATGCGGCCATGTGTTCGCCGGATACAGCAAATAACGGTGGGGCTGAAGCCCCAGATCGGCCAGCGCCGTCGCCGCCGTTTCAGCGCCCACCGTCGGCAAACGATCAACCATCGAATTATGGACGAACCGAACCCGGCGACGATCTAAGCCGGTCACACGCATGACCTCTTCGACGACGTAATCCGACACGCAGACCAGCATGTCACAGGTCACCACCGCATGAGAGAAGTGACGCCCCCGTTCTTCGACCTCGGCCCGGCTAAAAAATTGGGGATAGGCGGCGAATTGAAGATCATGGACGATGGAAACCGTCGGGACGCTCGGCGTGGCGTGAAACGGTGCGGTGAACGGACAAAATAGCAAATCCGCCCGCGCACCGCCGGGTAAGGCTTGTAGCGTGGGCGGCGCGATCACATGGCCCTGCTCATCCAGCACTCGCAACCGATGCGCCGCCGGGAACATTTCGCCCAAAAAGCCGTCGTTGGCGGCGGTGGTCAACAACCACCAGCTCCATCCTGGCCGCTGACGCAAAAACTCCCGGATCAGGCTGAGTGCCACCCACTTGGCGCCACCATTGCCGCCGCCCGGTAGCATCGGTGTCACATCAACCACCACGACCAGCGAAGCCGGTTGGGACGAGGACGAGGATGAGGACGGCGCAACGGGAACGAGGGTCATGATGACTGTAAGGATCAGGTCAGGGGACTTGGGCCTTGATAATGACCGGACCCAGAAATGTCCAGGATAAGCGGCAGAATCGAGACCGATGGCCGTTATTGCCCGCCGATATCGTAAGAGTGTTCAGACGCTCACACCGGCCTGTCGCTGACATGCCCGCTCGACTTCGCAGGTTTCATCGATGATCAAGCCATAAAGGGCGAGCATGAATGGGCGGTTGAGGCCCTGGCGATCCGCACGCTCCGCGCAGCGGGTCTTCACCTGCTCGATGCGCTCGGGTAGCACCACCGGGATGCCATGGCGCAACTTGTAGTCGGCCACCCGATGGCAAATGGCAAAGCGTTTAGCCAACAGGTCAACGATCTGATCGTCAATACCATCGATATCTGCTCGAAACTGGGTGAGATCGTTCATGCCCGCTTCCTTGATCATCACAAAAAATGCTGGATTAGCAACACAGCCATCCCGGACGCGACAACCTTCGGGCCGAGACCGAGAACAACAAGTCCCGGATGCCTGATCCTCGTGATCAGATCATCGGCACCAGACATCCGTTACCTGACGCGATACTTAATTTTAATGAGCCATGAGCCTTAGATGGCCATTTTTCACTTAATCATCATCACATTCGTCGTCATCATCGTCAAAAAGCGGCAGATAAAATTGGGCCATTCTGGTTGCCGTATGGTCATCCATCGATGATATTAATTCTGCCATAGCAACCTTCATCTCAAGAGCCTCTTCGCTTTGGGCAACCATAGTGACTTCCTGCTCGTAAGATTTTTTGGCTCCTTTGGCCATATTCCCCTCCTGTGGTCATCCCAGACTCTGCCCCGATCGGGCCGCAATCGCCACCATCGGTACGGGCCCGTTATAGCACCAGTGCCGATGGCTTGTCGCGCCACATGCCGGGGAACGGCAGAGGATCCTATCTCGAACCTGCCCGTCGGACTCAATCTAAGCGATTGGTATTTACAATTTTAAAAGGAGATAAAATTTTTTGAAATTTGCGAGATCGACGGCTGGTTCTTGAAATTTGCGAAAGCCGTTTGTCCCATTTTGAAAAAAAGAAGGGCCAGATTTCACATCTCAGCCAGAAATCCCTTGGGATCTGGCGATATTAGGACCAGCCGCCCTTTTGGCATGGTTGTTGCTCTCCTTCTCTGCAACAAGCGACACCGTAACGATAAGCGGATGGCCGCAGGTCCCGAGGGTTCTTTGTGAAACTGGACCGGTTGCCCGCCCGACAGGAGTAAAAGCAATGCCGAAGCGGAAACTGATCACCGACGTGATGCACCACAACAAGCTGTTATCCTTGTCCCCCCAGACCACGGTTGCCGCCGCTGCCCGCAAGATGTTTGAGCGCAGGGTCGGGTCTGTGATGGTGACTTCGGGTAACAAGCTGCTGGGCATTGTCACCGAACGGGATGTCAATTTCCGCGTGGTGGCTCTGGGCCGCAGTCCCGAGACGACGACCCTCTCGGACATCATGACCAAAGACCCCGATACCCTGCCCCCCAGCGCCACGGTGGATGACGCCTTGGAGATGATGCAGTCCTATGGCTACCGCCATGTGCCGGTTGAACAGAAGGGCGCCGTCATCGGTGTAATCTCGATCCGCGACATCTTCATGGAAGTCAAACAGGATCTCGAGAACGACATCCACGAGCGCGAAGAGTTCATGTTTGGCTCGGGCTACTCGGTGGCCGCTGTCGCCCACTGATCCGATCCCGATTGGGTTTGACGAAAATAAGGACGGCAAAGAGCCCGAGTCATACCGGCGAGTCGTAACAATGGCACACCGCCGGTCCTCGGGCCGTCGCTGCGGCCCCGCGCACCTAGGTGCGCGGGGCCAGCGGCGTTATACCATCGGACCTTGATGGTGACTCATCAAGGCTGCCCTCAGACGCCGGGCGGGCGCCTCCGCGCCCCCTAGAGTCCACACACTGGGGCTTCGCGTCCACGAGGACGCGGGGCCGCCGTCGCGGCCCGAGGACCGGCGATGTGTCAGTATCAGGGCTCGCCG
>CAIXKV010000118.1 GCA_903920145.1 uncultured Rhodospirillales bacterium | reverse complement strand
CGTCCGATCATCATGTCATACCGGCGAGCCCTGATACTGACACATCGCCGGTCCTCGGGCCGCGACGGCGGCCCCGCGTCCTCGTGGACGCGAAGCCCCAGTGTGTGGACTCTCGGGGGCGCGGAGGCGCCCGCCCGGCGTCTAAGGGCAGCCTTGATGAGTCACCATCAAGGCCCGATGGTGTCAGGATCTACATCCTCGGGGCCTTCGCTGGTCGGCCTGTTCACGAAACGCGAACCAAAGCGTGACGCTTGCGGCCCGCCGAGAGTTTCAGGGTGGTACCGCTGGCGGCGTGGACCAGGGCGGCTTCGTCGGTGATGACGGCGTCGTCCAAGCGAGCCCCGCCGCCTTTGATTAGGCGCCGGGCCTCGCCCTTCGACGGCGCTAGACCAGAGGTCACCAGCAGTTCAACGATGGCGACGCCCCCGCCATCGCCAAAGCGCGCCGCCGAGATCTCCACGGTAGGCAAGCCTTCGGCGGCGGCGCCGTCTTCAAAGGTTCGGCGGGCGGTTTCGGCGGCTTCATGAGCCGCAGCCTCGCCATGGCACAGCCGGGTGGCTTCGAACGCCAGCACTTTTTTCGCTTGATTGACCTCGGCACCGGGCAGGCGCTCCAACCGCTCGATCTCGTCCAGCGGTAACTCCGTGAACAGGCGCAGGAACCGGCCAACATCGGCGTCTTCGGTGTTGCGCCAGTATTGCCAATACGTGTAGGGGCTGACCCGGTCGGGGTTCAGCCAGACCGCACCCGCAGCAGTCTTGCCCATCTTGGCGCCCGAAGCGGTGGTGATCAGGGGGGTGGTCAGGCCGAACAAGGCTGTCTGGTCGATTCGGCGGCCCAACTCGATCCCGTTGACGATGTTTCCCCACTGGTCAGAGCCGCCCATTTGCAAGCGGCAGCCCTGACGGCGGGACAGCTCTAAGAAATCATAGCCTTGCAGGATCATATAATTGAATTCAAGGAAGGTCAGCGGCTGTTCGCGCTCCAGGCGGAGCTTCACCGACTCGAAGCCCAGCATCCGATTGATGGTGAAATGGCGCCCGATCTCGCGCAGAAACGGGATGTAGGCCAATGGATCCAGCCAATCGGCGTTGTTGACCATCACCGCTCCGGTGGGGCCGTCGCCAAACTCCAGGAATCGGGTGAAGACCTGGCGAATCCCAGCCATATTGGCGGCGATTTGTGCGTCGGTCAGCAATTGGCGGGTTTCATCCTTGCCCGATGGATCCCCAACCTTGGTGGTGCCGCCGCCCATCAGCACGATCGGCCTGTGGCCGGTGCGTTGCAGCCAGCGCAGCATCATGATCGGAACCAGGCTGCCCACATGCAGGCTGCTGGCGGTGCAGTCAAAACCGATATAGGCCGTGACCGGGCCGGCCATAGCCAGCGTGTCCAGCCCCGCTGCATCGGTGCATTGGTCGATGAAGCCTCGGGCTTCGAGGGTAGCAAGGATGTCCGAGCGATAATGAGTCATAAGATCCGCCAACTGCGGGAAGAAACGAGAAGCCGTTGGGTATCACGTTTGTTCAGCCGGGACAATTATACCGGCGAGCCGTGCAAAGGCTCGGAGGGCCCTTTGAACCCGTGGCGCTTTCGCTATAACGTCTCGAGGTCAAAGAGGCCGAGCGCCTATGGGGGAGGAACGCAGCATGGCTATGGTAACCACCATTGGCTTGATGAGTGGAACGTCGCTTGACGGCGTCGATGCGGCTTTGGTCCGAACCGACGGTCGCGACCGGGTCGAGACCGGAGCCTTTGTGACCCTTCCCTATGACGACGCGCTGCGGGACCGTCTGCGAGCCTGCCTGGGAGGGCGGGCCGACGGTGCGGCAGTGGCGGCGGTGGAGCGGGATTTGACGGATGCCCATGTCGGGGCGGTGGCGGCGTTGCTGGCAAAGGCCGGACTCGATTCCAGTCGGGTCGATCTGATTGGATTTCATGGGCACACCCTGCTGCATGCTCCAGACCAACGGCGAACATGGCAGATCGGCGATGGTGCCCGGTTGGCGGCACACACCGGCATTTCGGTGGTTGGCGATTTTCGGAGTGCCGACGTGGCAGCAGGAGGGCAGGGGGCGCCGTTGGTTCCGCTGTATCACCGCGCCTTGGCGGCCCCGCTGGCGCGACCGCTGGCGGTTCTCAATATCGGTGGGGTAGCAAACGTAACGTGGCTGGGGGCGGCGTCAGATCGCGGCTCGGATGACCCTCCGGTGATCGCTTTCGATACCGGCCCCGGCAATGCTCTGATTGACGACTGGTTGTGGCGTCACACCGGGCAACGCTATGACGACGGAGGGGCGCTGGCTGAACAGGGGCGGGTTGATGAAGCGGCCTTGGCGGCTTTGCTCAATCACGCGTATTTCGCCCGCCCGGCGCCCAAGTCGTTGGATCGGGACGCGTTTAACCCGGCTCCGGTTGCCGCCTTGTCCCCAGAGGACGGAGCCGCCACCCTGGCCGCGTTCACCGTTGCCGCCGTGGCGGCGGCGGTGCCTTTGCTGCCGGTAGCGCCGATTCGTTGGCTGGTGACGGGCGGTGGTCGGTTCAATCGAGTCTTGATGGCGGGTCTGAGGGCGGCGTTGGGCGTTCCTGTGGAGCCGGTGGATTGGCTCGGCTGGTCGGGCGACGCGCTGGAAGCCCAGGCGTTTGGGTATTTGGCGGTGCGCAGCCGTTTGGGACTACCATTGAGCCTTCCAACCACCACGGGCGTTTCCGGGCCGATATCCGGGGGGCAATTTTATGAAAGACCATGACGTCGGGAGGGGGGCTGATAGTTCGACGCGAATGTTGTTCTTAAACAATTATTAGCCAGAGGCAAAACACATGCCTGATAACACTTAAAGAGATAAGGTTACGTAAAAATAACTTTTTATTGTCCTATGGCTAATGGCTAAGGAAGTAGCAATGGTGCGTATCGCTATTGTAGTAATTTTATGCTTCATTATAAACCAATATCCGGCACGGGCTGACGATAATAAACAGAAAGGAGTCTGGTATTATTGCCAATCTGCTAATACTTATTATCCATATATCAATAAATGCCCAGAGCCGTGGAAAGAAGTTGAACCAAATTTGGTTGATCAATCACGACAATCGACTGCAAAACATGATTCCAGTAAACCGACCCCCCTGATATCACAGGAAACGAAGGGCACGACAACAGAACCGTCGCAAACATTTCTGCAAGGGCAACGTGATCGAGAGCAGTGGGAAGCGTGGTTTAACGACCAGCCCGATGAGGCTAAGGCTGGAGCCGGTTACTGGGCAGAGCGCCGAAGCTTGAGTCATCCAGGAACCTGCATGGACAGCCTTCATAGCCCGAACTGGGTTGCAGGTTGCCTTTATGCGCAACGGCGCCTCGCTGCAATTGATACGCACAGAAAATCTAATTCTGAATATCGGCGCGGTTTTAATGCGCCGATTTCCAATTCTAATCTACCAATCCAAATGAGTCCCCCGAATCAAGTTACTCCGTTGCTCCAAGGCGATCCATTAACCCAAGTCATTCCAATAAAACAGCCAGAGCTATATCCTGATGTGCCTCACGGCAAAATAGATGACAAAAATGGTTTGCCATTTTTGATGATAATTATCATTATTGGAGCTATTTTTATAGCTTATAAGTTTGTAAAAATTGCATATAAAATTAAAATAAAGAATAATATTCGTCAGCAAAAAGCTTACGACAAGCACCTAGCTATTGATATTATCAATAGCAATGCACCTATTTTAGCAAAGAAAAAACGTCAATGCGTAATTACCGATGATTATGGTATGAAAGTAATAAAAAATTGGGAGAAAGAGATGAATTATTTTATTAAGAAGGTTTTAGTTAAGCAACTTGATAAAAAATCTTATATTTTAGATGAATTTGATGTAGTTGAGGAGATCGAGTGTGCAATCAATAGATGTCCTTTGCCGGAGCATTCTGTTTTTAAATCAAATATGAGTCCATTAGATTATGAACGCATGTGTGCGGATATTTTAACGGCAGACGGATGGCATGCGCGCATCACCAAAGCATCGGGTGATCAAGGCGTAGATGTCGTGGCAGATCGCAATGGCGTGAGAATCGTCCTACAATGCAAGTTATACAGCAGTCCCGTCGGGAATAGTGCTGTACAGGAAGTCTTCGCAGGAAAAGTGCATGAAGAGGCACAGTATGCGGCTGTCGTAACAAATGCGGGGTACACGGTCGGAGCAAGGCAGATTGCAAATAAAACTCAGGTCGCCTTACTCCATCACGATGACTTGAAGGCGTGGTGCCACTCATGTCTATCCATCGCATAGCGCCGCTAGAGACGGGGATCTCTTGCTGACGTCGGGTTCGACTTTTGCCCATTCATGGGCTACAATCGGCGGCGGAGGTGCGTGATGGCTGTGGTCGCGTTCGATACCTTGAAGCTGGCCGATCGGCTTGAAGCCGGTGGCTTTACCGCCGTTCAGGCGCGCACGGCAGCCGGTGCCTTCGCCGATGCCATGTCCGGTTCGGATCTGGCGACCAAGGCAGATTTAGCCGAGGCTAAAGCCGAGTTGAAGAGCGACGTTGCGGTGGTCAAGGCAGATTTAGCCGAGGTCAAAGCCGAGCTGAAGAGCGATGTTGCGGCAGTAAGGGCGGATTTAGCCGAGGTCAAGGCCGAGCTGAAGAGCGACGTTGCGGTGGTCAAGGCAGATTTAGCCGAGGCTAAAGCCGAGTTGAAGAGCGACGTTGCGGCAGTAAGGGCGGATTTAGCCGAGGTCAAAGCCGAGCTGAAGAGCGATGTTGCGGCAGTAAGGGCCGAACTGAAGGGTGACATTGCGGCGGTCAAGGCCGAACTGAAGGGTGATATTGCGGCGGTCAAGGCCGAACTGAAGAGTGATATTGCGTCCGTAAAAATGGACATCGTGCGGCTTGATGAGCGGATTGAGCGTCGGGCTGCCGAGTCGGACGCCAAAACCCAAGGGGTCAAGAACGAACTGATCCGCTGGCTGCTGGGGATAGGGGGTGCCGCGATGATCACTATTATCGGGACCGGCTGGACCATCATCCGATACCTGCCGCACCCGTGATCATCCTGGGGCCGCATCATGGCTCGTCGGGATCAGTCCTCCTTCGGAAGGGGATGCTGTCGGCCTTGCCAATCCAAGATGGTGGCCTCGGCAGTGGATAGATAGTCTGGGCCAATCGGGCTTTTACCGAATCCTCCGGCGATATCGAGGACGTAAGCCGGTTGCCCCAGGCCCGAGACCCGGCCTCGCAGACTTCGCATTAACGCTTGGCCTTGGGCAATGGAGGTTCGGAAGCGGGCGGTACCAGGGGCTGGGTCTAAATGGTGAAGATAGTAAGGCTTGATTCGATTCTCGATGAAAGCACGCATGAGGGCTTCCAGGGTGACAGGATCGTCGTTAACACCCTTTAGGAGCACGCTTTGGCCAAGCAAAGGAATCCCAGCCCGCGAGAGCCGGCGAAGGGCGGCGGCGGCGGCGGGGGTGAATTCCCGAGGATGATTGGCGTGTAACGCCACAAATAGGGCCTTATCGCAGGACAAAGCCGTTACCAGCGCCGGGCTGACCCGGTCTGGAGCGGCCACCGGCAGGCGAGTGTGGATTCGAATCACCCGGACGTGGGGCACCGCATCAAGGGCGGTCACGATCTCGCCGAGCCGATGGGGCGCCAAGGTCAGAGGATCGCCGCCGGTGATTACGACTTCCCGAACGGCAGGATGATCCCGGATGTAAGAGAGAGCTGCCGCCCATTCGGCCCGGTTTAGCCCGTCGTGTCCTCTGGGACCAACTCGTTCGCGCCGAAAGCAGAACCGGCAATAGACCGCACAGACCAATGTTGGCACCAGCAGCACCCGGTCAGGGTAGCGGTGAACAATACCTTTGACCGGGGCGTGGGCCGCATCGCCGATGGGGTCGGCGGACTCGTCTTGGCTCTCCACCAGTTCAGCCGGGTCAGGCAAGACTTGCCGGGCAATGGGATCGTCGGGATCGTTGGGGACGATCAGAGCCGCCAGGGCCGATGGCACGGCGACGGCGTAACGCGCCGCCACCTTCGCCAGTGCGGCTTCGGTCTCGGCGGGTGCCAACCCGGCCTGCACCAAAGCGGCGGCGCTTCGCAATGTTCGGGCGGGTGCAGACGGGGTGCTTACCCCATCAGCCGCCGCTCCATCAACGATGGTTCCGTTAACGGCCGTGTCACGCTCCCCGTCCGTCACTAGGACCGCCGCCAGACATTAGCGGTTAGATAGCGTTGAGCCAAAAACCGATAGGTGGTTTTGATCAAGCCCTCACCGCCCGGCGATCGCTCGCCGCCGCCTCTTTTCCATTGTTCGATGAGGTCATCCCAATCAAGGAATCTGTGGTGCAGTTCGTCACGCGCATTGCGAGTAAAGGCGATTTGGGAGTCAAGATTTTTTAACAAGGCCAAAACTTCGCCGGATTGGCCGTCCACCTGATCGAAAATGGCTTGAAACTCACTCAGGGGCGTCTTGAACAGGCGCAGCATTTGGGTGATTTCCGAAACCAAGGTTCGGTCGAGCCGGTACGCAGCGCGCATTCTCTCGCTTTTCTCAACCATGCTGCGAATGAGATTCATACGCTCGCGCAGTGCCTCGATATAGGCCACTTCATGAATGTAAGCGGCAATCCGAGCCTCAACTTCCACTTGACGATCAGGCGATAACCCCAAGGCTTCGGTCAATTTGACGTAAGCATCGGCTACTCTTTGCTTGGTGATCGGATCTTCGGCAATCTGCTCTATTTTAGACGGGTCGCTAACGACAATTTCATTACCTGAAGACCATGAAGCAAGTTGTATCAATATTCGATTGCGGGCCAGCGCCCGGTGTTCGTCGGACACTTGCCAGGACGCAGTGCCGTCCAACAGTTCATTTGGGATTGATTCCCCTGGTCGGATGACCTTGACAAAACGCAAGCTGGATTCGATCGTCGTCAACAGCCGGTCGTCGCGGCTGCCACGACGGATATCAAAGGTGCTACGCAACGCCGATAGCGGGACCGCTCCCACAGTGACGCCCAGGGGGACGTGGTAGACGACCTGGGTCTTATCGGCGGTATATGAGAAATAACCACCTTCGATGGAAAAAACTTTGTGCTGAAAGTCGAAGGTCGTGGTTGGCCCGAAGGGATTCGGCTCGTCGAATTCGTCGCGCACTCTGGAGCCGCCATTCGCGTCCTTAATCTCCTGCACTGCTGCTGCCCTATTGATTCGGTTTTGTGTTGCGCCGGATGCGACGTCTCGGTGCTGGTACCGCCACCGGACGAAAACATCGTCTTGAGGCTGACACCATACGCCAAGACCGCCGATCATCGCAATGGACGGCAGGGCAATCGAGTGAACCCAGAAGGCGGTCGTGATCCGATTCAGCCACTCTCTTGTTTTGGTATCGAAGGGGTTGGGCTGGAGATCGACGCCGGGCCGGGCGTTATGACCGTCATCATGCTGGACTGGTAAGGCTACAGCATTCTTTTCCCAAAGAAGGGAGATTTAACTCTCAAGGACTTCAAAGCAAAATACGCTCTACTCTGGCGAGTTTATCACCAAAGTAGAGCGACAATGAGGATTTATAGCGGTACAGTATATTTTCTCCATTCCACTGAGTCTGGCCAATCATTGTTGGCGTTTATTATTAATATTTTGAATATGTTATTTTTGCGCATCGAATGCATAGATATATTTTATCCGCAATGAGTTAAGTTCTTGTTCTAAAGTTAAAAATAAACCCATAGCTCATCTTCATCCATTGAATTTTAGACTGACAACAATGGCATCCGGCCATTTCGATATTTTTTATTAAATATAAAATTGTCTATTATGGTAATAATTAGGATGTGTTGTGAAATTATTATAGAAATAATGTAATTATTTTATTTATATTTAGCTAATGTAATTTTACTTACAATGGCAGTATATCTAATGATATTTGGGGTATAGTCTATTATTTATATATTTTATTGCAATAATGATCTTGTGGCGGTTTTCGATCTGTGGGTGAACAGGGAAGTACCATGTTGGTGTCGCGTGCGTTGACAGCGGGTTTGGGGTAGACTGCCGGTGTGACGCGCGAGGTTTCGTATGCACGAGCTGGCATTGAGTCAGGGAATCGTTGATCTGGTTTGTCAACAGGCGGCTGCCGATGGCGCCCGGCGGGTACGGCGGGTGCGGATTGCTGTTGGCGTCCTTTCCTCAGTAGAGCCTGACGCGATAGAGTTCTGTTTCGACGTGGTCAGTCGGGGCACCCTGGCCGAAGGGGCTCGGCTGGAGATCGCCCGCCCGCCGGGTCGGGCGCGTTGCGTACCCTGTGATGCGGTGGTGACGGTTGCCGGGCGCGATCAGCCTTGTCCCCTGTGTTCCGAGCGGCGATGGGTGCTGGTGGGCGGTGACGATTTGCGGGTTCTGGAATTGGAGGTCGAGTGATGTGTGGAGTTTGCGGTTGCGGCGGCGGCGCTCGGAGTGACGGCAAGGGCGAAGACACTGCCGATCATCACCACCATGATCACGGCCATCCTCACTCTCACCCCCACCCTCACTCCCACCCCCATGCCCACGACCATAGTCATGATCGGGACGAGGTGACGCCGACCCGGCTGCTCCGGGTCGAGCAGGACATTTTGGCCAAGAACAATGCCCATGCTGCCGCGAACCGGGCGCTGTTCTCGGCTGCGGGGGTGTTTTCGGTCAATCTGATGTCCAGTCCCGGAGCCGGCAAGACAACGCTGCTGGTGCGGACTTTGGCCGATCTGAAAGGGCGTTTCCCGGCGGCCGTGATCGAGGGCGACCAGCAAACCAGTCTGGATGCCGAGCGGATTCGGGCGACAGGCACGCCGGCTCTGCAAGTCAACACCGGGACCGGCTGTCATCTTGATGCCTTGATGGTCACGCGGGCGGTGGGACGGTTGGGGCTGGTGGCGGACAGTGTCCTTTTTATCGAGAATGTCGGAAATCTGGTTTGCCCGGCAGGCTTTGACCTTGGCGAAGCGCGCCGGGTGGTGGTGTTATCGACCACCGAAGGAGAAGATAAGCCGCTCAAATACCCGAACATGATTGCCGCAGCGGATTTGTTGGTGGTTAACAAGGTCGACCTGTTGCCGCACCTCGTCTTTGATGTTAACCGGCTGGTCGACTATGCTCATCGGATCAAGCCGGGTCTCGAGGTGATCGAGCTGTCGGCGGCCACGGGTTTAGGGCTGGATCGCTGGTATCGGTGGTTGGAAGCCGGGATTGCTGTTGCGCGTCAGAACCGGGAACACGAGCAGGCGTGACGGGCGGCGGCGTTGTCACGATCAGGAATAAGGGCAGGGGCGGGGGCATGATTGCAACGATCATCGGGCTGATACTGATCGTCTATATGGGCACCGTCTATGATGAAATCTCGCGCCTGATCCTGTCGATCATGTTCACCGGGCTCTTCTTGTTTCTATTCAGGCGGTTTCTGAACCGCCCGCTGGAGCATTTTCTGTTGGTTTCGATCATCAGTATGGTTCCGTACTTTGTTTGGTATATTTTCGACGCCGCGTTGCCCGCCACCCATCGTTACGACGCCATGTCGTTACTGAAAACCGTGCCGATCGTCACCGTGCTGATTTTGGGTCTGGATACGATTTTTCGGTTTATGCGCAATCGCCAGTACTGACCCGATTGAGTCGCCGTGATGGTCGCCCCCGAAGGCCGGTGTCGCCGGGGCGTTAAGATTCGCGGCCAAGTTCAGGGGGTTGGCTTTCGACCCTTTGTGTTTGGGTTGGCGGCGCGGTTGGGGCTTTCGGGGTGGGTGCGGAACGACGGCGGCGGGGTGACGCTGGAGATTCAGGGCCGGGTTGAAAATGTCTACGCGTTTCTCGAGGCTGTGGAGCGGGACGTTCCGCCTTTAGCCCGAATCATCGGTGTCGAGTTGGCCGATCTTCCGTTGGAGACCGAAAGCGGATTTGCCATTTTGGGCAGCGAGTCTGGCCAAAGCATGAGAACCGCCATCGGGGCCGATGCGGCGGTGTGTGATGCCTGTCTTGCCGAGCTGTTCAATCCTGCGGATCGCCGTTATCGCTATCCCTTCCTTAACTGCACCCAGTGCGGGCCGCGCTATACCCTCACTCGGCGGCTGCCCTATGATCGACCCCAAACCAGCATGGCTGGTTTTGCTCTGTGTTTGGCCTGCACGCTCGAATACCAGACTCCCAGCGACCGCCGCTTTCATGCTCAACCCACCTGTTGCCCGGCCTGTGGTCCCCGCTTGTCCCATCCCTTAGAGGACATTGTTGGGTGGCTCGCGTCCGGCTTAATCGTGGCTTTGAAAGGGTTGGGTGGTTTCCATTTGGCGTGTGATGCCCGCAATCCTGAAACGGTGGCGCGCCTGCGTGCCGTCAAACAACGGGATGGCAAGCCCTTTGCTGTGATGGTGTCCAGCCTTGCTGCTGCCCGGCGTTTGGTGACGTTATCGCCGGTCGAAGCCGCAGCGTTATCGGACCCGGCTCGGCCCATTCTGCTGGCGCGGCGCCGGGAGCTTGATCCAGAGGCGGCGTTGGCGCCCGATTTGGCGCCCGATTTGGCCTGGCTGGGGGTGATGCTGCCTTATACTCCGCTGCATTATCTGCTGTTCCACGAGGAGGCCGGTCGACCGACGGGGATTGACTGGTTGGCCGATGCCGAGGGGCCGGCGCCGCCCGGATTGGCGCTGGTCATGACCAGCGCCAATCCGGGCGGCGAGCCGTTAGCCATCGACAACGACGAGGCGGCTCGGCGTTTGGCCGGGATCGCCGACCGGATCGTTGATCATGATCGAGATATTGTGATTCGCGCCGATGATTCGGTCATGCGTGTGGTTGCCGGTGTCCCCCGCGTCATTCGTCGCGGTCGGGGTTTGGTTCCCAACCCGATTTCCTTGGCTGCTCAAGGGCCGTCGGTGCTGGCGGTGGGCGGGCATCTGAAGAACGCGGTTTGCGTGACGCGCGGGGATCAGGCTTTTCTTTCCCAGCATATCGGCGATCTGGATACGGCAGCGGGTTTTAGTTTCTTCGAAGAAACCGTGTGCCATCTGTTGGACAGTCTCGAAATTGCGCCTGTGGCGGTGGCCTGTGACCGCCACCCAGATTTCCTGTCCAGCCGGTTCGCCGAAGCCTGGGCCGCCGAAAAGGGCGTGCCCTGCTGGGCGGTCCAACATCACCATGCTCATCTGGCGGCGGTGGTGGCCGAGCATCGGTTAGCGGGGCCGGTGTTGGGGTTGGCGCTGGATGGCTTTGGGCTGGGGGACGATGGCGGCGCTTGGGGCGGCGAATTGCTGTGGCTTGAAGGAGGGCGTTGTCGTCGGTTGGGGCATTTGGGCACCCTGGCGCAGCCCGGCGGCGACCGGGCGGCGCGCGAGCCGTGGCGAATGGCGGCGGCGGCACTGCACCGGATGGGTCGGGAGGATGAGATCATCCGGCGGTTTGGTCATCTCGGGCCGGCCTCGGCGCTGGTCCGGATGCTTAAGACGGGGGCGCGAGTGCCATTGACCTGTTCGTGCGGTCGTTGGTTCGATGCGGCGTGCGGGTTGCTCGGCGTGCGGGCGGTGGCGGGGTTCGAGGGCGAGGCCCCCATGGTGCTGGAGTCCCTGGTGCGAACGCCCCGGCTGCCGAATGGATGGCAGCCTCCGATGGCTTTGATCTCAGCGAGCCATGACAAGGGCTCACCGCCGGTATCGGGCCACGACGGCGGCCCCGCGTCCTTGTGGACGCGAAGCTCCGGTGTGGACTCTAGGGGGCACGGACGCGCCCGTCCGGCGTCTGAGGGCAGCTTTAATGAGGCAACATCAAAGCTCGATGGTATGAACAGTACGCTTGACCTTTTGCCGGTATTGGAGGCATTGCTGGCGGTGGAGGATCCTGTTCTTGGGGCCGAGCTGTTTCATGGAGCCTTGATTGCGGCTCTGGTGGAGTGGGTGGCGCCGATTGCGGCGGCTATGGCCGTTGGCGACGTGGTCTTGGGGGGCGGTTGCTTGCTGAACCGGGTGTTGGCCGAGGGATTGGTCGCGGGCTTTGCGGCCCATGGCTTGACCGCTTGGTTGGCCCGTGCGGCACCGTCTAACGATGGTGGCTTGGCGTTGGGACAGGCTTGGGTCGCGGTGGAGAGGCTGTAAAAGCTCGATGGTATCTAGGCCCGTTATTCTGGTTTTGAACCTGTATTTTGGTTTCGAAAAGGACATGACCCATGTGTTTGGCTGTTCCTGCCCGTGTTATCGCCTGTCATGACGATGATCGGGCCACCGTTGATCTCGGCGGCGTCAAATTGACCATCTCTTTGGCGTTAGTCGATCATGTAGCGGTGGGTGATTACGTGATCGTTCATGTTGGCTATGCCCTGAGTAAGCTGGATCGTGTTGAGGCCGAGCGCACCCTGGCCATGCTGGCATCGGTCGGCAATGACCGGGCCTTGGCGCTGACGGCGTAGGGCTGGCGGGGCTGTGTCTCTTTGATGGCTTGTTCTTAATGCTCATTGGCTTTGATCAGGCGGCGGGTTTTCTGGCGGTGGCGGTGGTGATCACGCTGGCGCCAGGACCGGATAACGTCATGGTGATGAGCCTGGGCGCGGCGCGGGGGTGGCGGGCCGGGGTGGTGTTTGGTTTGGGCTGCGCTTGTGGCTGTCTTAGTCATACTCTGTTGGCGGCGCTGGGGATTGGCCTGCTGATTGCGGCTTCGCCCTGGGCGTTTGGAGCCCTCAAGCTGTGCGGCGGCGGGTATTTGGTGTGGTTGGGGCTCCGTGTGCTGGTGGCCTTGTGGGGAGCCCGCCCGGACGGGGGCCAAGACCGTGACGGTGGCGGGGCCGAGCCCCTTGGGCTCCTGTTTCGCCGGGGGATGCTGGCCAATGCCGTCAATCCCAAGGTAATGCTGTTCTTTCTAGCCTTTCTGCCGCAATTCGTGGTCGCGTCCCAGGGCACGCCGGGTCTTCAGATGGCTCAACTTGGCCTGTTGTTTGCTTTCCAAGCGGCGGTGATATTCGGAGCCCTTGGGGCCGGAGCCGGCTGGATTCGGGGTTGGTTAATCCCAGAGACGTCCATCGGCGTGTCGCCAGGGCAGTGGCTGGATCGGGTGGCGGGCGTGATTTTTGTGGCGCTGGGCGTGAAGTTGATCTTGTTACCGTAGGGCACGTTGGTATCGGTGCGCCTTGATCGTGGCCTATCAGGGCTGCCCCAGACGCCGGGCGGGCGCATCCGCGCCCCCTAGTAGAGTCCACACACTGGGGCTTCGCGTCCACGAGGACGCGGGACCGCCGTCGCGGCCCGAGGACCGGCGATGTGTCAGTATCAGGGCTCGCCGGTATCACCCGGCAGTTGTTGCCGGGGGCGGCAGTTTGTTCACATGCCCGCTCGGCGTTGCCCCTGCCGAGGGCCGCAGATCCGCCATTCATATCTGGCATGAAATGTGCTTTTAACGAGGGACGACCGAAGCCAAGGGGCTGATCATGTCTCTGGACGCCTTTACCCAAGCCTTTGCAGGCACTGACTGGGACAAGCTCGCCGCCGCTGGCCCGGTTGCGGCGGCTCGGGGGGCTTCGCGTCTGGCTTCGGCTTCTGCGGCGTCTTCCAACACGGCAACACCGGCGGCTTCCTCCGCTTCTTCCCGTCGCCCCGTTGCTAGCGGCCTGTCGGCGGGCGATCCTCCTGCCAAAACCGACGGATCGGACTCGCCATTCCTGACCTTTAACGATGTGATTGACGCCATCAACCCGCTCCAGCAAATCCCGATCGTCGATGGCCTGTACCGCCACTTTACGGGCGACACCATCCGGCCCCAAGGGACCATTCTGGGCGGGCTGCTGTATGGGGGCTTGGTCGGGGGCGCCATCGCCACCGCTTCGGTTCTGGTTCAGGAAGCCATCGGCGTTGATCCCGAAGAAGCGGTGATCGCTTATTTCACTGGAGATGACTCCACCGCCACTGCTGCGGCTCCGGCTTCCTCTTCCGCCTCCACCCAAACGGCGGCAGCGTCTTCTTCATCTCCGGCGGTCCCATCCCAGCCGTCGACATCCCAATCGTTGACATCCCAATCGTCGACAGGGGCTCCGGTGTCCGTCGCTGATGCCAATCAGGCGGCCCTCCATCAGTTGGCGTTGGACCTGGCAGGCGGCGCTCAGGCGGCATCGGGGGCCACTTCGGCCTCTCCGTCCACTCAAGCGCCCCAGGCTCCGGCGGCCGCTCCTCAAGCCGCACCCTCTCAAGTGGCTTCAGCCGGGGGGCCAGGGCCGTTGATTCCAGGATTGCCCAGTAATGGCGACTCTCATTTGACCCGGCTGACGAGCCATGGCGTGATTTCGAACAACCCCAATCCGCCCCCGCCCCCTTCGCTGCAATTACCCCGGCGTCTTGGCGGGAGCTTCCAGACGGCATCCGCCGCGCCGGCCCCTGCGAATGGAACAACAGCGGCAGGAGCGGCAACGGCGGGGCAACCGGCGGCGGGGGCCGGAGCCGGAGCCCCAGCGGGGGCCTCGCTGGCGCCCCGGACTCTGTCTACCCCACGCCCGGCTCGGCCTCCGGCGGTGGTGTTGCCGACAGGAATCAATCAGGGGATGCGCTTGGCTTCGCCGGCCATCAAGCCGCTGACGGATGGCCCTTCGATCAAGTCGCTGGCATCGCCGCAATCGCCGGGATCCCAACCCTTGGAACCGGCCCGGCCCATCACGGATCCGCCGCCGCTCCCGGCTCAACCCCTGACTCCCGATGCCGTTTCCCAGGTGATGATGCGGAATCTGGACAAGTACCAAGCCCTCGCCCGCGCCGCCGCCGGCCAAAAAGCCCAGCCGGCTACCGTTGCGCCAGCCGCTTAATCCTCATGCTGTCGAGCCTTGATGGTGACTCATCAAGGCTGCCCTCAGACGCCGGGCGGGCGCATCCGCGCCCTTGGCTTCGCGCGCATGGGCGCGCGGGGCCGCCGTCGCGGCCCGAT
>CAIXKV010000117.1 GCA_903920145.1 uncultured Rhodospirillales bacterium | reverse complement strand
GCCCCTCGGCTTCCCAGCGGCGCAACGTCTGCACCGAGACTCCAAGGGCGTCCGCCGCCTCACCTATCGTCACTAATCTGCTCATTTCGGTAATGTATGAGCATGTTTACGCAATGTCAATGCACTCTGTTAAAAACCCCTCAGACGCCGGATGGGCACAATCCGATACCAGGAATTTATAATTGCAATGATCACAAACGCCACAACCGTACACCCCAACCAAGCCTCATGAGCATCACGGCACAACCAAGATGTCGGCAGGCAATTGGGCCTTGAGTTGCTGCCCGGTTGCGGCTCCCAAAGCCGCCGCATTAATGGCGTCGCCAACACAGGACAAAGAAAAACTTTCGCTGCCATCTGGACGTAACACCACTGCATCCAAACGCACAGACCCACGCTCGCCCAACCGCGCATGGGCCGCAATGGGGGTTCGGCATGACCCGTCCAACACTGCCAGTAACGCCCGTTCAGCTGTCACCCGGATGCAGGTTTCCGGGCAATGCAAGGGGGCCAGCAACGCCCGCGTGACCTGATCGGCCTGACGCGTTTCGATCCCAATGGCCCCCTGTGCCACGGCTGGCACCATCACGTCGAAATCCAGGACTCCGGTGATTCGGTCAGCAAGACCAAGGCGCACCAGGCCGGCCATGGCCAGGAGCGTCGCGGCCACGTCCCCCGACGCCAATTTCGCGAGCCGAGTGCCAACATTGCCCCGCAATGGCACCACCCGTAAATCCGGGCGACGTGCCAGCACCTGGGCCTGACGCCGTAAGCTGGCGGTGCCAACCACAGCACCCGCAGGCAAGTCATCCAACGAAGCCCCGGAACCCGAGAACCAAGCATCCCGAGCATCAACCCGTGGTAACATGCAAGAGATTTCCAACCCATCGGGCAGCGCGGTTGGCACGTCCTTCATGGAATGAACTGCCAGATCAATGGTTCCGACGGCTAAGGCGTCTTCGATTTCCTTGGTAAACAACCCTTTGCCGCCAACATCGGCTAAAGTTCGATCCAAAACGAGATCGCCCGTGGTCTTGATCACCACAATCTCGATGGCGCCCACCTCCCCCAACGCAGGATGAGCTGCGACCAATCGCGCCTGAGTCTCGCGAGCCTGAGCCAACGCCAACGGGCTGCCCCGTGTTCCAATACGCAAGGGACCAGTTGGCTTAAAGCCTGTTGACGCGGAAAACGGCATGGGGTGACGGTCCTTGAAACGGAAGCACGTAGGAACATAAAGAGCGAACGGGCGGAGTCACCCCTACTCCACCACGCCCGCCCACGGCAAGCGTCCCTGCTGTTCTTAGGCCGCGATGGGTTGGAGCGCAGATGTCTGACGGTCAAACTGAAGCAGAGCTTCGGTCAGTGCCGCAAAGGCCTCGTCGGCATGAACCGCAGCGGTTCGCCAGTTATCGCCATTGGCCCGACGCAGCGCCTCGAGACGCGCAATCCCCCGATTCAAACGCCCGCGCAACTCATCGAGTCGCCGCTCCCGTTCAACGCGAATCTCCGGCCCCAGAGTGTGGCTGGTGTCCCGCATGAACTCCAACCGCTCCGCAGCCTGCTTCAACTCACGCTCAAACCATCTTTGGCAAGATTGCTTGTCCCCGCACCGCATGCTGACTCCCCCTGATCGATGGATTGGACATGGATTGGACGTTGCCCATATCGAGAGGACACCACCTTTGGTGACGACTCGGCCCCGAAGAACCGAGCTTCTGTGCTTCGCAACACGACGTTCCTGCTTCCAACCACGATTGCCGAGACCGATAGCAAGTGCTCATAAATCCACCACCCGCAACCTCCCTCACCCTTCCGGGCAAGGCATCTGCACCGGCCACCGCGCTCCAAGCCAATCTACGCAAATTATAGGCCACTCTAACCACGGAGTCCCCCACCCCCGCACGTCCGCCAGCCGCCTCAGGTTAGCCTTGGCAGGCTAACCTGGAAAACGACCGACAACGCCGAATGACCTGAAAAAGGCTGCCTCGCTCTTCGCAGTTGCAGCATTTCCTCTCGTTCTGGCCGGTATCGCATCGCTCACCGGCTCTTTTATGCTTATGCCCTGAACCATACTCCGCGACTGAGCCACTTGATAACACCCATTAGTCGTATATCCTTCCGTATAGGTTCCAATCCGCCATTTCCTTTCCGCTTGTCAGGAAATCCCTCCAATGATCAATCCTTCGGCACATGCTGCCTCACCGAGCACATGCGATGAGTTCTGGTGGCGGGGAGCCGTGCTCTATCAGATCTACCCACGCAGCTTCCAGGACGCCAACGGCGACGGCATTGGTGATCTGCCGGGGGTGTTGTCACAAATCGATTACCTGGCGGCACTGGGCATTGACGGCTTTTGGCTGGGACCGGTGTTCACGTCTCCCATGGCTGATTTTGGCTATGACGTGGCGGATTACCGCAGCATCGACCCGCTCTTCGGCACGCTGGATGACTTCGAGCGGCTACTGACACGCGCGCACCAACTCGGACTGAAAGTTGTTATTGACCTCGTGCTGAACCACACCTCCGACCGCCACCCCTGGTTCATCGAAAGTCGGAGCGATCGCACCAACGCCAAGGCCGATTGGTATGTTTGGGCCGACGCCAAATGGGACGGCACCGCGCCGAACAACTGGCTATCGGTCTTCGGCGGTCCTGCTTGGCAATGGGAGCCTCGGCGTGAACAATATTACCTGCACAATTTTTTGGCCGCCCAACCCGATCTGAACCTGCATCACCCCGCTGTTCAGCACGCAATCTTGGATGAAATTGAAGTCTGGCTCAAACGGGGCGTCGATGGTTGCCGTCTCGATGTGGCCAATTATTATATGCAGGATCCCCAGTTGCGTGACAATCCGCCACGCCCCAAGGGTGAGCAGACCGCTGATGGCGTTCCAGAAATCAGCCCCTATGGCCGTCAATGGCATATTTACGATAAATCACGGCCTGAAAACCTTCATTTTATAAAGACAATCCGCCATTTATTCGATCGCTATCCAGGAACCATGACGGTTGCCGAGATTCATGACGACCACAGTACCCTGCGTGCCGCTGAATATACCGCCGGGTCCGATCGACTCCACACGGCCTACAGCTTTGGCCTGCTCGGCCCCCACTTTGGGACTGAGCTTATTCGGAACCATTTGAACGACTTCGCCGCGCAACCGGGCAACGGCTGGCCGGCCTGGGCCTTTAGTAATCACGACGTGCCGCGCGCCGTCAGCCGTTGGGGACAGTCGTCGGAGACGTCGTCGGAGAACAAGACCGACTCCTCCCCGGCCTTTGCCAAGCTCTTGATTGCCCTGCTGTGCTCTTTGAGGGGAACCATCTTTCTTTATCAAGGCGAAGAACTGGGGCTCCCGGAAGCCGACATCCCCATCGATCGACTCCAAGACCCCTTTGGACGAGCGCTCTGGCCGGTATTCAAAGGACGTGATGGATGCCGAACCCCTATGCCCTGGGATAGCCGCCTCCCTCATGCCGGCTTTTCCGTCGAATCCCCCTGGCTGCCCATCCCGGAGAACCACAAACGACTGTCGGTCGCCGACCAGCAGGCCGACCCCAACAGCGTACTGACCTTCACCCGTCGTTTCCTGCACTGGCGCAAAACGGAACCGGCCCTGCGCTTTGGCAAACTCGCCTTCATCGACGCCCCTGCGCCGATTCTAGCCTTCACGCGCAGCCTTGGCGACACACAACGCCTGTGCGTTTTCAACCTCGGTCCAACCCCGGCTACAATGCCAGCGCCGCCCGGCTTCACGCCCCTGGACGGCCCTGGCCTTTCCGGTTGCGGCCAGCACGACAGGCTGCTCCTGAAGGGCTACGAATCGATCATCGGCACCCTGCCCTTTGACCCAAAGAGCCCCCTTGACCTTGAAGGCACCGCCCCGATCCGTCAAGGTATGGGCGCAACCTCCCGAGCAATAGAGCAAGCCAGCCTAATCAACTCTGCGTAGTGGTGTTCGGCTACGACCGCGTCTTCGGTCAAGTCGTCAACCAAAGCCCGGAATGGCAATGACGCCGTCCCCACGGGCTCCAGCAAACACCCCAGCGCCTCAAGATGATCAGGGAGCGCGTCCTCGCCGACCGTAATGATATCCCGAACCAAAACGGCCAACCACCAATTGTGTTGTTCCGTGGAGGTTAAGGAAAAAAGCACCGCCGCAGCCAGCCGATGGGCCAAGGCCACGGATTCATGCCCGGCTTGGCGTCGCAATCCATCGGCCAGTTCGAGATGGCTCAACGCGATTTCTTCGGCTCGGAAAATCGACGACGGCGCCGAAGATAAGGATTGAGGCGCATCCTCGCGCAGCCAATTCCTATCTTCATTAGCAATCAAATCCAGCATATCTATCCTCCCAATCGAGGCAGTCCCGGAACATCGCATGGCAGCATCCGACCACCACACCCAGTCCTTCACCGATGCCTTGCTAATTCTTCAGCACGACATCGCCAGGGTTATGCCTCCAAGTGCCTTCTGACGGTACCAACGGTGACAACAACAGCCTGATTAGGCTGTGATTCGCCCCATTTTAATCCAACGCTACCCGAATGGTACTTTATTTCAGACCATCGGTCCAGGACAGTAATGCCGGGGATAGCATGATTCGAGGCGATTATATCTTCACAACTTAACCATATCGTAATGTTATTATGATCCTCACCCCATCGATGTTTCGACTCCTTATGTTTTGCGCATGACAACGATGCTCATTGTCGCAACGACGGCCGTATATCCCCATGGCCCGCACATCATTGCGATGATCTGCCGGTATAATCAGAGTCTCGGACCCGCTGATATAAAAAACCTTGCCCCTCACCGGCATGCTTGTAAACAAAAAGCGCCTGTGTATAGTGCGGCTTCCGTAACTCCTTGCCGGCGTTCTTTGACGTCGGCTAGGCGCGGGCGGCTGGCCGGTTGTCGGTGCAGCGCCGGGCCGTGTAAGAGCCATGGGGAGTCTTAATGCCGTTTTATGAGAGCGTGTTTATCGCACGCCAAGACATCTCGGCCGCCCAAGCCGAAGCTTTGGCCGAGACCTTTGCCGGAATCGTCAAGGCCAATGGCGGTCAGGTGGCGAAAGTAGAGCATTGGGGTCTGAAGACCCTGGCCTACAAGATCAAGAAGAACCGCAAGGGCCATTATGTGATGTTCCAACTGGACTCGCCGCATGCGGCGGTGGCCGAGATGGAACGGAACATGGGCCTGAACGAAGATGTGCTGCGGATCATGACCACGCGCATTGAAGTTCTGGAGCCCGGCCAGTCTGCAATGATGCAGGCGCGCGGCGAGCGGAGCGAGCGCGGAGAACGCGGCGAGCGTGGGGAGCGAGGCGAACGCGGTGAGCGGGGCCGGCGCGGTGATGGCGAACGGGGTGATCGCGGTGATCGCCCCCGTGGTCCCCGTCGTGTTGAATCCGTCGAAGGAGAAGCCTCATGAGCACGCAAGCTTCCAGCCCGCGCATGGGCGGCGCCCGTCGTCCGTTTTTCCGTCGGCGCAAGACCTGCCCGTTTTCCGGTGCCAATGCTCCGGCCATCGACTATAAGGACGTGAAGTTGCTGTCGCGCTTCATTTCCGAGCGCGGCAAGATCGTGCCCAGCCGAATCACGGCGGTTTCGGCTAAGAAGCAGCGCGAGCTGGCGCGGGCGATCAAGCGCGCGCGGTTCCTGGCCCTGCTGCCTTACATGGTCAAGTAGGAACACGGCTGATTGAGCCGGCGGCGGTCCGGCGCCCAATGATGCTCCATCTCTCCCCAGCTCTGCGCGCGGCCCTTTGCGGTGGTCTGGTGATTGCGGCCATGTATTTGGCCGTTTTCGCCGGTTCATCCGAAGGGATGGTGTTGGTCTATCTGGTGCCGTCGCCGTTGTTCGCCGTCGGGCTGGCCTACGGGCTGACAGCGGCGCTGGTGGCTACGGCTTTGGCTGTGGTTGTGATGATGATCGTTACGGGCGGGCTGGCGCTGCCGTTGACCTTTCTGGTCACGACGGCGCTGCCGGTTCTGCCACTGGTTCGCCAAGCTTTGCTGTCGCGCCATCATCCTGACGGCGCCATCGAGTGGTACCCTCCGGGGTTGCTGCTGATGGTTCTGACCGGCGTCGGTGGAACGCTGATTCTGCTGGCCTATATCGCGGGCTTGATTTTTGGCGATGCTGGCGGCCTCAAGACGTTCATTCACGATGCATTGTCCGAAATTCTAGGGCAACTTTTACGGGATATTGGTGGCGGTGCCGGAACAAGTGTTGACGACTCCCTCATGGGGCTGTTCGTCCAGATTTTTCCCGGTGCTGCGGTCACGTCGCTGTTAGCTCTCGTGATGGTCAACGGCTTGTTGGTGCAGGCGGTGCTGGTTCGGCTGCATTGGTTACAGCGGCCACCGTTGCGCATGTCGGATGTGGAGTTACCCCACTGGTCGCCGCCGCTTTTGGCGCTGACCCTGGCTGGCGCATCGATCTCGAGTGGTGATGCGGGCTTTGTCTTGGTCAACTTGGCCATTGTCTTGGCGTTGCCATTCTTGTTTGCCGGACTAGCCGTGGTTCATGCTTTCGCCGCCTCGCGGCCATCGAAGGTGATGGTCCTGGTGGTGTTCTATGTTTTGGTGGCCTTTTTCGCCTGGCTGGTGCTCGCGGTCATCGGGCTGGGCATCATCGAGCAATGGGCCGGACTGCGCCGGCGGTTTGGCGCCGGCCTTTCGGATCGGGGAGACGTGTGATGGATATCATTCTGTTGGAGCGGGTTGAGAAGCTTGGCCAAATGGGTCAAGTGGTGAAGGTTCGCCCAGGGTTTGCTCGCAACTATCTGCTGCCGCAAAAGAAGGCGCTGCGGGCAACCAAAGAAAATATGGCTTATTTCGAAAGCCAAAAGGCTGCACTCCAGGCGTTGAATCTAGAGAAGCGTAAAGACGCCGAGTACGTCGCCGGCAAGATGGGCAAACTGATGGTGACGGTGATCCGCCAAGCAGGCGAAACCGGCATCCTTTACGGTTCGGTCAGTGCTCGGGACATTGCGGATGCTGTGACCGCCGACGGCTACCAAATCGAACGTCATCAAGTGGCCATCGACCAGCCGATCAAGACTCTCGGTTTGTTTCAGGTGCGGGTTGTCTTGCACCCAGAGGTCAGCGTGACAGTTAGCGTCAACGTTGCGCGCTCTCGGGAAGAAGCGGTGTTGCAGGCGCAGCGGGGCGGTAAAGTCACAGCCGCTGATCTGGCCGCTGAAGAACAGGCCGCCGAAGAAGCCGCCGAAGCCGCCGAGAAGGCTGCTGCGGAAGCCGAGGACGCCGAACAGGATTGATCCGGCTCCCAAGGCCACGGGGTCCATCCACGGCGCAAACGACCAACCGGGGGAGTTCGCTCCCCCGGTTTTGTTGTTTGCCCTTGAATTTTAGTTTTTGTACCGTCGGGCCTTGATGGTGACTCATCAAGGCTGCCCTCCAGACGCCGGGCGGGCGCATCCGCGCCCTTGGCTTCGCGCGCATGGGCGCGCGGGGCCGCCGTCGCGGCCCGATACCGGCGCTGTGTCAGTATCAGGGCTCGCCGGTATCAGTGTGTTGAGGTCAAGGCCCAATGGTAACATCAAGACTCTCTTTATTTCATCGCCTCATATTGTTGCTAAACATGCTAATGTTATGTGATACGTTCGTAATTTCGTCTACGACCTGCGCAACCATGCGTGCTATTTCTTTTGTTGCAGAATCTTGTTGAGATATAGACTGAGCAATGCTTGCGGATGTTTCTCGAACATCGCGAGTTGATTTCTCGATGCCGGTAATCGCCAGTACCGCCCGCTTTGCTTCCTCTTGTACTGACGAAATTTGGTCTGTTATGTCCTCCGTGGCGCTGGCTGTCTGTTTTGCTAGTGATTTGACTTCACTGGCGACCACCGAGAACCCTTTTCCGGCCTCTCCAGCCCGTGCGGCTTCAATCGTGGCATTCAGTGCTAATAGGTTGGTTTGTGTGGCAATGCCGTTGATTAACTTGACCACAGCGCCGATTCGATCGGTCGCGACAACCAGGGCTTGGACTGTCGTATTGGTCCGTGATGCTTCATCAGACGCTGTTGAGGATGATTTAGCAGCACTGGCCACGCGAGCACTAATTTCGGATATCGAAGACGATAATTCCTCAGCAGCCGCTGCCGCCGTTTGTGCATTGGCGATTGCCCGACCGGCAATTTCGGCGGCACTGGTTTCCAGCGCGTCGGCTAAGTCAGCAATTTCTTTGTGTCGTCGCTCTTCGCTGTCTCTTTGGCTGATTTCTGCCGCCTTCTGGGCATGAACATCAATCAATGAACCGCAGGCCCGCATGGCCAAACCGCTAATATCGCGAGCAACACCTCCGATAGCCCGAAACCAGCGATAGCTACCATCTTTCATCCGGAGGCGATAGATAACATCATATCCCGTTTTTCCTGAATGGTCATTCAAACAGGCACTGAATGCTTTAAATGTGGCAGCAGCATCTTCGGGGTGGAGACGATCTGCCCATGATTCCACTATATCTGGAAATCCATTCAGGTCTCCGTGCTGAAAACCAAGTAGACGACGAAATTCCTCGGACCAGCGCCATCGGCTGTTAGCATGCATAGGGTCTCCATTATAAAGAATGGCATCCCATAGGCCAATTCCGGTATAACGTCCCAGTAAATCCGACCGTTCCTCTTCATTCTTCTGCGCGTCGATGTCGATTAAAGCGCCACAGGCTCGCACTGCGAGGCCGTTGGCATCCCGAGAAACGCCACCAATGGCTCGAAACCAACGATAGGTCTTATCTTTCATTTTCAAACGATAAGATACATCGTATCCAGTTCTGCCAGAGCGATCGTTCAGGAACGCTCCAAACGCCTGGAACGTCGCGGCGGCATCTTCAGGGTGAAGGCGATCCGCCCATGACCCTACCACGTCCGGGAATCCTCCTGTATCCCCCTGCTGAAAACCGAGCAAACGACGAAACTCCTCGGACCAGCGCCATCGGCTGTTGGCATGCATGGGATCTCCGCGATACAGGACCGCATCCCACAACCCGACGCCCGCATACCGGCTCAGTAGGCTCATTAATTCGTTAGGATCATCGCCAACGACCGATTGTGACCTTTTTAGAAAGAACATCTGACCAAATCTCCTTCTCATTCTTAGGAGTTTTTCTTTAGGATCGGGATTTCAATGGGTTAATGCGATTCATGATGCCGGCGATTGTTAGTATCAATAACTTTAATGTAAAGAATATTAATCTTATTAATGTTTTGTTAATGATCAGTGTGGCTTTCAATCAGCTATTTTTAGATCAGTGATTTCTTTTTTGCAAGTATCATTGTTTTTATGACTGATATGAAGATTAGTGATGTGACTTTCGTGCCGATCATTATCTCTATGAATGGGCACGCAATCTGATTGATTATTATTTTTTGTTATGAATCGATCGCCACATTATGTTTAGATTTATATCATTTATAGTAAGCCTATTATGCATAAGGCCATCCTATCCGAGATGACTATTCCCAAAAATTACCAATCCTGGGCATGAAGTTTAAAATTAATTTTCATAATAGATAAAATTAAAGCAATATCGTCGATATATAAAATATGACGAAAAAACAACGATCTTCTTAATAATAAGAGGCAAAATCTTCTCTTTATTAGATCATGATTTATAATACTTATTTTGTAAGCCACATTGCAATGACCGTAAAACTTTCCACCTTAAATTGAGTTTATTGGTTCGTAACAAATCCATCCAATGTTGCGGTTGAGTGGGAGTCTGAAAAAAGGGGCCGGAGGCATTCGCGCCTTTTTTGCACTCATGGGTGTGGCGGGGCCGCAGTCGCGGCCCAAGGACCGGCGATGTGTCAGTATCAGGGCTCGCCGGTATCACTCGGATTCTTCCCGAAATGATAAAAAGAAGAGCTTGCCAGGCGTCGTGAGGAATGCTAAACCCCTCCTCACGACGCGGCGGCGAGGGTTGGTGGCTGCGGAGGGCTCTTGGGAGGTTCCAGGGCGTTTCGATAAAGTGGGCGCGTAGCTCAGCGGGAGAGCACTACGTTGACATCGTAGGGGTCACAAGTTCGATCCTTGTCGCGCCCACCATCATAAAGGCCAGTAACCTTAAAGGGTTCGCTGGCCTTTACCATGTCTGGCCTCAGGTCATGTCAGGGGCGGGACGAGGGTGTAGAGAGACCCCCGTTCCCATCGCCGCCTTCACCCCTTTTTTTAGGCTTGTCGAACCTTCACTATAAAATGCTCAACTTCACGCGAAAGAGTCTTGGACTGGTCACCAAGATTATTAGCCGCAAAAAGTGTTTCATTGGCAATGCGTCCGGTCTCATTTGCCGCCTGGGATACACCTTCGATATTAGACGAAACCTCTAGGGTTCCTTTAGAGGCCTCTGTGACATTACGGGCGATTTCGCGGGTTGCTGCGCCTTGTTCCTCGACGGCGGAGGCGATCGTTGTAGAAATCTCACTCATTCGCTGAATTGTCTCGCTAATACTCTTTATGGCATTGACGGTTGTTATTGTTACGTCCTGCATCTGGCCCACCTGAGCCTGGATGTCTTCCGTTGCCCTGGCGGTCTGATTGGCGAGATTTTTGACTTCGCTGGCAACGACAGCAAATCCCTTGCCCGCGTCACCGGCTCGAGCGGCTTCAATCGTGGCATTGAGGGCCAGCAGATTGGTTTGGCTGGCGATATTGTTGATCAAGCGGACAACGTCGCCAATTTTTTGAGCGGCTTCGGCCAATCCGTTGACGGTCAGATTCGCCCGATTTGCTTCCTCCACCGCCATGGATCCGATCTTGGTGGATTCCGTAACTTGGCGCGAAATCTCATTGATTGAGCTGGTGAGTTCCTCTGTTGCGGATGCCACTGTTTGAACATTATTCGATGCTTGTTCAGCGGCGGCTGACACAATGGTTGCTTGGTAATTGGCCTTCTCGGCATTATTCGACAGGTTTTGCGTATTATTCTTTAATTGCTCGGCTGCTGATGAGACCGAAGAGACGACATGCTTGACGCTGTTTTCAAAGCTGTCGGCCAATCGGTTCATGGATTGCTTTTTTTCTTCAATGGCGCGACGTTCCATGGCGACTTGCTCAACTTTAAGCCGTTCAACTTCAATAGCATTCTCCTTGAAGACTTGAACGGCCTGGGCCATTTCGCCGATCTCATCGCGGTGATCGAGGGCGGGAATTATGGTATTATGGTTCCCAGATACCAACTGATGCATCGCTCGCGTCATTCTAACGATGGGCCGCGAGATTACTTTTGTTAGGACAAAAGCAATCAGTAATGCAACTATAATGGATATTGTTGATGCAATAAAGGTGGCATTTATTGATCGATGAATATCTTTATAAGCTTTTGGCCCAATATAATCTTGGTAATTTATATTCTTGAGCTTAATATCATCAATCAACATTGCAATTGACGGACCAATTTTATCTAGCTTATTTAATACAAGACTGTCGCGATCTTCAATGCTTTTTTGGAGTAAATTAAAGATTTGATCGCAATTTTTAACGGTAGTTATTAATGTCTTATTATTATTTAATCCATTTGTTGTCGAATTTAATTTTTCAATATTATCAATAAATGCCGTAATTTCTTGTTTAGCTTGTTCGCTATCATTATCTTTGTGACTTAATAAAAATTTATTAGCGTATAGTCTGGCAAGCAACATATTATGCAGAGCTTGATTCGCTATATAGATTATATCATTATTTCCATCACGATGGGCTGTGTCCATAATTGACGTTAACGATTTTTCTATTTCTGGAACTGCTTGGTTTAATTGATCAATATACTTGGCGCTCAGATGCTGTAACTCTTGAGTTTCGATAAATATTTTTTGATAATCGGTAACTTTATCGGCTATATTGTCAATTATATCTATTTTATCTTTGTCTTCAAATAGATTATGAGCTTCTAATGCCAACGCTTTGACTTGAGCCGTGTGGGTGTTGACCTCAGTCGCAGCGTCTTCTGTCTCTTTGATCAGATAGTTTTTGGCATAAAGACGAACCTCTAACATATTGGCTTGAATGCGCCCAAGTTCATTATTTTGTCGTGCAATATGGCGGTAATCAGTAAAATCAATCAAAGTCTCTTTGAGGCTTTGATTATTAATGATACTGATGATTAATAATAAGATCAATAATAGCCCGGTACCAATGGCGATTTTAGAGCCAATCTTTAGGTTTCTCATTAAGTGTTCCTCCATAATACCTGGCAAAGTGCTCAGTCGCTAAGATATGATGGCTCATTGGGGAGGTCAATGGCAAATCGGGAAACAATGATGACGTGTTTATGTCTGGGCGTGATGACCTTTTCAAATGCGGAGTACGGCACCTAAATGGAGTGTGGGGCAATGGCAGTTCTCTAAAAATCACGTAAAAATAGATAATTTTTCACTGTAATTCGGATTGAGCGATTACGAAAATATTAAACAATCAAAATACGTGATTATTGGAACGCGATGTGGCAAGGAAATTCCGAGTCGGTTTCAGGTGATGTGAGGGTGGGTTTGAAAATTATGGTAGGCCAGATGCAACCAGCATACTCGCAGCGGCTCGAACCATGGCCGGTGTATAGCCGGTCTCTCTGAGTGTTCGAAGGGCTAACGCACCGTCGCGTTTGGACAAGCGCCGTCCCTGGGCGTCGGTCAATAACGGGTGGTGATGATATTCGGGCGTCGGCAGGCTTAACAGCGCCTGAAGCAAGCGGTGGGTATGGGTTGCATGAAACAAGTCGGTTCCGCGCGTAACAAGAGTCACGCCTTGCAAAGCGTCATCTACGGTGAAGCTGAGGTGGTAACTGGTGGGACTATCCTTGCGGGCCAGCACCACGTCTCCCAGTCGTTCCGGGGTGGCCTGCTGGCAACCGGCAGCCCGATCAAACCAGACCAAGGGGCCGGTCAGCGCCAAGGCGCGAGCGACATCCAGGCGTAGCGCCAAGGGGGCGTCCAGGGCGACGGGAGGACGAGAAGATGAAGGCGCAGATGGTCGGCAGGTGCCGGGATAGGGCAGGCCCTCGTCGCCTTGGTTGTCGTCGCGATCCCGTTTGCGGGACTCGAACTCTAAATGAGGCGCGCGGGTGGCGGCGGCAATGTCTTTTCGGCTGCATCGGCAGGGATAAACAACTCCTAAAGCGATAAGTTGATCAAGCGCAGATTGGTAATCAGAGAAATGCTCGGACTGCCGACGGATGGGCCGTACCCAGTCCAGGCCCAGCCAAGCCAAATCCTCCAATATTTCGCTTTCAAAGGCCGGTCGGCATCTCTGGCGGTCAATATTCTCGATCCGAACCAAAAACCGTCCGCCTTGATCGCAGGCCGCTTGCCAAGCGAATAAGGCCGCGTGAGCATGGCCCAGATGCAACGGCCCGGTTGGGCTGGGGGCAAAGCGGGTGATGACGGATGACATGGGCCGGGATGGCTTCCCATTGGTGCGATCACGGGCGATCGGGGAGGGGAAACGATAGCCCATGGCCGTGTTTCGTCCAAGGGGGCCGGCCATCGGGGCCGCGCGTCTAGGTATGATATCGGCGCCATTCTGTTCGCTGCTATGCTTGGCGATCTTTTGATTGTAACGATTTCGATCGTGTGTCTATAGACACAGGGCCTGGGTTCAAGGGGAGAGAGGACGGTTCATGTCTCGTAAGTATGTTTCTTCAGGGTCAGATTTCGAACGGGTGGCGGGCTATTCGCGGGCGGTGATCGATGGCCGTTGGGTGTTTATGTCCGGGACGTGCGGTTTCGATTACGCATCCGGGACCATCGTGGATGACGTGGTGGGGCAGGCCGAGCAGGCCTTTCGGAATATCGGGGCTGCCCTGAAGGAAGCCGGCAGCGATCTCGACGAGGTGGTGCGTGTTCGGGCTTTTTTGGCCGATGTTGCCGATTTTCAGATCGTAGCGCCGGTTTTTGGTCGTTTTCTGGGAACCGCGCGCCCGGCCAATACCACCGTTGGGGCTCAAATGGTCGATCCTCGGATCAAGATCGAAATTGAAGTCACAGCCCGTAAGACGCGCTGATCCCCTCCCATCGGGAGTGATGGTTAAAATTAGGGCCCGATCTTATCGTTGCGTGTGGGACTGTCATGATGGTCCCGCACGCGGCTGCTCGGGACCAAAGACAGGAGCAGTCTTTGGTGAGGGCTGGTTAAAGCATGTGTTAACCAAGACTTGGGAGGTGACCTGACCGAACAGTCCGTGAGGTCGGGCTTGAAATCACTTTACCTTGATCGGCCACGAACCTTATACTCAAAGTCTGGCTGCCGTCAGGGCGGGAGGGAGAGTTCAGGTGTCTCGGCTCTCACGCGAGATGCGGCAGCGTACAAGGCTTGCCATGCCAGATGAATTCTTGTCCGCGCTGCAACCGGCGCCGGAGGCCGTGGCCGTCGGGGATGGCGTCTGTATCACCGATGAGTCCGGCGTTTTCTTGCGCGTGAATGCCGTGTTCTGCCGGCTTCATGGCCGCAGCGAGAGCGAGTTGGTGGGACGGTCGGCTTCGGTCTTGGCCGAGGGGGTTGATCGGCCCCAGTTTGGCACGGGCTATGTCGATTTGATCCGGGGGGCGTTGGGCGAACGGATCGAGTTGCGCTTGCCATTGCCCGGAGACGCGTCGCGACAATTGGTGGCTCGGGCTTTTGCCATGGTCGGCATGGCCGGCGGTCGTTTTACTGTGGCGGTGGTCAAAATCAGCGAGATCGTCCCGGAGCGGGGCGGAGGCTTCATTGGTTTCGAGCCGGGGCTGGGGGTTCTGGCCGCTGCGGGCGACGGGATCGTTGGAACCGACTTGAGCGGCGTTATCGATACCTTCAACAGTGGGGCGGAAAGTCTGTTCGGCTACAGTGCCGCCGAAGTGATCGGCGCCAATGTGTCGGTGCTGATGCCCGAGCCCTATCGCCAGCATCATGACCGCTACATGGCGGAGGCGCGGGAAGGGGTGGTCGCTCGCGGACGTGAACGCCAGCGCCGATTGGTGGGCCGACGCAAGGACGGTTCCGTCTTCCCGCTGCTGCTGCTGTTGGGCGAGCGCCCGGCAGGGGAGACAGCGGGCTATCTGGCGGTTCTGCTCCATGACGGCGACCACGAGATGAACCGGGCCAGCCTGGAGCAGACCAGTGCCCGCCTTTACGATGCTCTCGGTAGTCTTAAGGAAGGCTTCCTGTTGTGCGATGCCCGCGACCGGGTCGTGGTGGCCAACGCACGAATGCGCTCCTTGTTTCCCGAGGTTGCCGACTTGATTCTGCCGGGTCGGACCTTCGCAGATTTGGTGCGGTCTTGTGCCGAGCGCGGCTTGTATGATCCCGGAACGGTCGGTCTTGAGACCTGGATCCGCGAGCGAGTGGCGCGGCATCGCCAGTTACCCAACCAATTTGAAATCGATATTTGCGGCGGTCGGCGGATCGAGGTTCGCGAACTGGCGACCGCTGAAGGGGCGTGCGTCACCGTGTATGATGACATCACCGAACGTCATCATCGGGAACGGCAGTTGCGCGACCGTGAGGTGCAGCTTTCCGTAGCGCAGCGTATCGCCAAATTAGGAGGGTGGCGGGTCGATGTGGCGACCGGCAACATCTCCTGGTCCCAGGAAATGTACCGGCTGTTCGGGGTGGACCCGGAAGCTTTCAGCCTGTCGCCCGAAGCGGTGTTTTCGGTGATCCATGTCGATGATCGCGAACGGGTGCGGCGTTTGCTGACCACCCCCGGTCGGCGGCGAGCGGTGCGGGAGTGGGAGTTTCGGATCATCCGACCTAGCGGCGAAGAGCGGGTGTTGTGGGCCGAAAGCCAGAGCGAGCGTAATGCACGCGGCGATCTGGTTTCTCATTTCGGGGTTTGCCAGGACATTACGGCGCGCAAACTCGATCAGTTGGCTCTGGTGCAGGCCAAAGAGGCCGCAGAGTTGGCCAGCCGCTCTAAGTCTCAGTTCCTGGCTAATATGAGCCACGAGTTGCGGACTCCGCTGAACGCCATTATCGGATTCAGCGAGATGATGGCCAGCGAGGTTCTGGGGCCGTTGGGGAGCAAACGGTATCGCGAATATGCCGAAGCGGTGTTGAACAGCGGTAACCATTTGTTGGAATTGATTAACGAAGTTCTCGACCTGTCCAAAATCGAAGCCGGGCGCTACGACCTGTCCGAAGAATGGTTATGTCTTCGTGAGGTTTTCCAGGATGCTTTGGTGTTGGTGGGGCCGCGTGCGGCGGAAAAGGGAACCACCACCACCATTTCCGACGCTGGGGATTTTGCACCCCAAGTGTTCGCGGATCGCCGGGCTTTGCGCCAGATGTTGCTCAATCTGCTGTCCAACGCCGTTAAATTTACGCCGGCAGGGGGGCGGGTCGCCATGCGGGCGGTTTGGGATTTCGCGGGCTTGCGGCTGGAAGTGGCTGATACCGGCGTCGGCATTCCCCCCGAACGGGTCCGGGAGTTGGCTCAACCCTTTGTGCAGATCGACAACGCCATGAATCGCCGTCACGCGGGCAGCGGCATCGGCCTGTATCTGACTCGCAGTCTGGTGGAACTGCATGGCGGCAAATTGGACATATCGAGCCGCCAGGGGGCGCAGTCCGGGACCACCGTGACCTTGATTTTCCCGGTAGAGCGCCTGCGCTTTCATCCGGGATAAGCGGGGGCCGCCGTCGCGGCCCAAGGACCGGCGGGGTGTCGTTGTTATGGCTCGCCGGTCGAACGGCCCGTTGGCCGGGGCGGGCATAGCTCGAGTCGTCGTTGCCGTGCGGCGGCAGAGAGGGCTTCCAGTCGGTCGAGATGGGCCAGCACCAAGCGAGCCTCTCCGATTCGGCCCGCGCGGAAGGCCGTGGAAAGGGCGTGAATGCAGCTTTCCATGTCCCGCACCGCTTGGGCACCCAGCCGATCAACGGTGGGGCAGTCGGTGGCATTGGCAACGGCGTGGGCCAAGGCGTCGATATCCGGGCGATGGGCAAGACCGCCGTGATCACTGTCGCGATCACGGTCACGATCGCCATCGGGGTCTGGAAGGGACGGGGGCGATTCGCCGTTGGCCTGGGCTTCGGCATCCAGCAGGGTCAGCAGGTAACGCGCCCGCGAGACCGGATGACGCAAGGTTTCGTAAGCATTCGCCATGGCTTCGGTGTAGCGATAGGCTAGGGCGCCGGCCTTGGGATTTTTGATCCCCAGTCGTTCTGGATCAAGGGTTCGTCGGGCCGAGGCGTGGTTGCGGTCCAGGGTTTCCAGGTCCAAATCAAAACGCTGTTCGAGGCCAAACAGGGCAAAATGATTCAATTCGTGAAAAGGCTGCACCGCGCCGCACCTGGAGCAGCGGAGGGCTTTGGCGGCTACCGATCTTTGGCATAGCCAGCAGCTATGAAGGTCGCCGTCGATGGCGAACCCACGCCAACCCCCCGTTCCGGTTTCTGTTTTGGTGCTCATGATCGGTCAACTCGCGGTGAGGTGGCGCTGTGGGCGCATTGTTCTGTGGAAGGGAAGGTTCGTTATGCGGCGTTGGTTTCCGGGCGACGGATTTCTGGGTGGGACTGGTTGAACCGCTGGTGCATTTGACTCCAGGCAGCGATGAAGCGGTCAATATCGGAGTCCTGGCTGGCCCATCCTAGACTGACCCGGATGGCGCTGCTGGCCAGGGCAGGCGGCAGGCCCATGGCGGTCAGAACGGGAGAAGACTGGGTTTTACCGCTGGAACAGGCGGCTCCGGCACTCACGGCGATACCCGCAAGGTCCAGCGCCATGACTTGGGTTTCGGCGGGAATGCCGGGCGATGCTAGACAACTGGTGGTGGCGATTCGTTCCGCGCCAAGGCCGATGATTTGGGTCTGGGGGGCTAAAGCTTGGGCTTCCCGCTCCAGGCGATCCCGCCAGCCCGCGAGGCGGGACATAGTCGCCAATTCGGTTGGCCCCAGCGCGGCGGCGCGACCGAAACCGACGATCCCGATCAGATTTTCAGTTCCGCCGCGCCGTCGCTGTTCCTGTCCACCGCCAAGCCAAGGCGTCAGAGCCAACTGCGGATTGACCACCAGAGCCCCGACGCCCGCCGGGCCGCCCAGCTTGTGCGCCGACAGCGACAGCGAATCGCACCCGAGGGAGCGCCAGTTCAACGGCAGGCGACCGGCGGCCTGGACGGCATCGCAGTGTAAGAAGCCGCCCCGGCGATGGACCAGGGCAGCGGCTTCGGAGATCGGTTGAATCACGCCGGTCTCGTTATTGACCAGCATAATCGCCACCAGGGCTGGTGCGGGAGTCTTCTCGAGCCAAGCCTCAAGCGCCGCCAGATCAATCACGCCGTGGGTGTCTACCGGCAACCGAGCGGCTGTGGCCGTGGCCGCAAACACCGAGGCGTGCTCGATGGCCGAAATGAGGGTGGCGGCAGAGGCAAAGCCGGTCAGGGCCAGATGGTTGGCTTCGGTGCCGCCGCTGGTAAACACCACCTGAGCCGGGCGGGCCGCAACCAAAGCGGCCACGGCGCAACGAGCCGTTTCCAGGGCAGCCCGGCATTGACGGCCAAAGCCATGGACCGAGGAGGGATTGCCAACCCAGTCCAGAGCCTCGACCATGGCCGCGCGCACCGAAGGGTGAAGAGGGGCGGAGGCGTTATAGTCCAGATAGCAGGCATCAGATCGGCGAAGCGGCATGGGCGGATGAATCCCCAAAAGAGGCGAGTCCGGTTTGGCCGATGATTCGGTGGCCTATTCGGCGGCCATTTCCTGCGCGGTGTGTGGGGGGGAGGGCGGGGGCAGATCGCCGGGGCGTTCGGGGGCCAGCAGGCGGCTCGACCCCAGAACCCGCCGTTGGCAAACGTCGGCCAGAGTTACAGAGCTGAGATAGACGTGAATCTGATTCCCCAACTCTTCCCACAGATCATGGGTTAGGCACCGGCTGCGGTTGAGCCGGCAGCCCGATGGCGAGCCCATGGAGCAGCGGGTGGTGTGGATCGGCTCATCGACGGCCAGGATGATGTCGGAAATCCGGGTGCTTTCGGCAGGAAAAGCCAGCAAATAGCCGCCGCCGGGGCCTCGCACGCTTTTGACCAGTCCCCCTTTGCGTAATTTGGCGAAAAGCTGTTCCAGATAGGAAAGCGAGATTTCCTGCCGTTCCGCGATATCGGCCAGAGCCACCGGGGCGCCTTGGCTATGATTGGCAAGATCAACCATCGCCATAACCGCGTAACGTCCTTTGGTGCTTAACCTCATGTCGGTGTCCGCTCCCTCGGCAGGGTGTTCTGGTGAGGGCCGTTGTCGCCGGCCTCCAGCGTCTCGATCCGTTGGCGCAGGGTCTCGATCTGTTCGGTCAAGGCCGTGATGCGGCGCGCCATGGGGTCCAGCAGTTCGTCGCAGGGCGTTCCATATGCCAGAAACGGCAAAAAGCCGGTTGGAGCCATGGCCGCTGCCGGATCGCGAGGGGCTGCGACCTTGGCCGGAATCCCCAATGCCGTTACACCCGGCGGAACATTCGAAACCACCACCGCGTTGGATCCGATCCGGGCGCCTTCGCCAATCTCGATGGCGCCTAAGATCTTGGCGCCAGCCCCAATAATCACGCGGTCCCGAATGGTTGGGTGGCGCTTGCCTCGAGCCAGCGACGTTCCGCCCAATGTGACGCCGTGATACATGTGCACGTCATCGCCGATCTCGGCGGTTTCCCCGATCACCACGCCCATGCCGTGATCGATGAAGAAACGGCGTCCGATGACGGCGCCCGGATGAATTTCGATGCCGGTCAGAGTCCGGCCCAGTTGCGACAGCATCCGCCCCAGCAATGTCCAGCCCTTGCGCCACGCAAAATGGGCCATTCGGTGCATCAAAAGAGCGTGCAATCCGGGGTAACAAACAATCACTTCCAGCCAAGAGCGGGCCGCCGGGTCGCGGGCGATAATGGCGTCAATTTCCTCGCGAAGATGCTTGAACACCCGCTCGCTCGCTGTAATATCGTTCGCGCTGAAGGGGAAACAAACCCACACCGCCGCCGGAAGCGCGGTCGATCCGGAAGTCAGGTTCGGACTGTATCTTTTCCTAGTGAAATGGTCAAGAATTTTTCCGAGCCCAGGCCGTAGGATCAGCGGCGATTATGTCCTGAATTCAATGTGGTAAGCAGGTTGGCGCCCATGCCTGAAGTCGTGATCCACGGACCCGCCGGCCCTCTGGAGGGGCGATTCAATCCGGGAAAACATCGTCGCGGCCCGGTTGGTTTATTCCTGCATCCCCATCCGCTCTATGGCGGAACTATGAACAATAAGGTGTTGTTCACAATTGAGCGGGCCTTCCGGAAGCATGACTTTGCGACTTTGCGCTTCAATTTTCGCGGTGTGGGTCAGAGTCAGGGCTGTTTTGATCAGGGCGAGGGAGAATTGGCCGACGCCGGTGCGGCCCTTGACTGGTTGCGAGGTCATCATCCCGAGGCTGCCCAGTGCTGGGTTGCGGGCTTTTCGTTTGGCGCCTGGATTTCCATGCAGCTTTTGATGGATGACCCCGAGCTTCATCATTTCGTGGCGGTGGCTCCGCCGGCAGGATTCCTGGATTTTAGCTTTCTGGTGCCGCGTCCTTTGTCGGGTCTGGTCATCCAAGGTGACGCGGACGAGGTGGTCTCGGAACCGGCGGTGGCGGGATTGGTTGGCAGGCTGTCCCGGCAGAGGGACGTATCCCTCGAATATCGGGTGATTCACGGCGCCGATCATTTTTTCTCTCAACACATGGACCTGCTGACTCGGACTTTAGATGAGTACCTGGAGCGAACGTTGGAGTCCGTCGGCGGAAAGGCCATGGAGCCTTGATGGTGGCACATCAAGGCCGCCCTCAGACGCCGGGCGGACGCATCCACTTCATGGCATTTTTCAGAGCCCCAGGATGCAGGGAGACAAACACGTCATCCTTGGTCAGCCCGGTCAAAGCCTGGAATTCCCCGATGGAAAGTGCCGGTTCTGCCCGCCGGCAGTGACAGATCACCGAATAAAGGGCAGCCTGATCCAGCATCCAATTGACATTGATCGGCAACCGCAAGCGCGGACGCATGAAACGATCCATCAGGGCCAGAAACCGACGGGAGCCGGGGCTGTCATTCAAAAACACCGTGGCGGCACAGTAGCGAGAAGCCGGTTCGTGACGCCCGGTATCAAAGCCCGCCATATCCAAGTGGGCGGTTCCGGTTTCGCTCCTGCTTTCACACTCGGATAGGCTTTGGATCAGCAGCGGAAGTTTGGGGGTCAAGTCCAAATCGATGTCGAACAGCCACACCGGCGCCCGGTAAGCCGTCAGCAAGGCCGGAGCCACCAGAAAGCGGCTGCATGCGAACCATGTCGCCCCGGCTTCGGCCGGCAGTGTCGCGGTGGAAAAATCGAAGGTGACATCGCCTTGCTCTTCCAGGGACGACAGGTTGGCCATCAAAGCCCGGCTGGAATCGTCCGGGTTGATCACATGGAAATGCAGCACCGCTGGCATCTTCAACGCCAGCACCGAGCGGGCGAACCCTTCGGCGAACTGTGCAAAATACAGGGCATTGGCGGCGCACAGCAAAACCGGGCGGCCCTGGGGGGCCGTGGGAGGCGTCACCCAGACCGGCGCTTCATTGGGCTCGGCTGGCGGACCGGGATCGGCATCTGGGGCAAAGGCGGTCGCACCGGCCACCAAGGTTCCCTGGCGGTAGATGACATTGAAGAAGGGGCTGGTGAGAAAGGGAATGACGCTGGTATAATGATCAACCCGTTGACGAAAATGATCGAACAGATTTAATGCTCCAGAATCGTCACCGGCTTGCATTAGAACGCAACCTCTATAATATAGCCCAAGAACATAGCCGGCATGAGTGTCAGGAAAAGCACCAGCCAAGGCTTCAACGGCGTCTCTCTGACCGTCCCGCGCTAAAGCATTCATCGCCTCTTTGATTAATACCGCCCCACGACCACTGATTTTCTGGTAACGATCAACCATCCCCGGAACATCGGCGGCACAGTTCTGACGGCAATAGGCGGTGGCGGCAAAAACCCACGCCGGCTCATAGCGCGGATCGGCGGCGATGACTCGGAATACGGCATCAATGGCATCGGCCACACGCCCCTGGCGGGCCAACGCTTGAGCGCGGGCCAAATGCCGGTCCCACCGACTGGTTTCCATCACACCGCCAACTCCACGCTCACCGGAACATGATCCGAGGGTTTGGGGAGCCACCCTCGCGCTTCCCTCAGATGCACACCGCGTCTCAGCGACCCGGATAAAGCCGGCGTCACCCAGATATGGTCCAACCGTCGGCCTCGATCCGAACTCTCCCAATCACGGGCGCGGTAGCTCCACCAGCTATACAGCTTGCGATCGGATGGAACAAAGGTCCGCAGAGAGTCGGTCCAACCTATTGATGCCTGGAGGCGGTTGAGTTTTTCCACCTCGATTGGGGTATGAGAAATGACATCCCGCATCTGCGCGTGGGACCACACGTCATGCTCCAGCGGCGCAACATTGAAATCTCCGACCATGACCATGGCCCGGCCCCCGGAACGATGCTGCGGCCACCAGTCGATCATCTCATCCAGGAATCGCAGTTTATGATGAAATTTCTCATTCAGAACTGGATCCGGGATGTCACCTCCAGATGGAATATAAACATTATGCAGCTCAATCCCGCCGGGTAACTCGGCAAAGATGTGACGGCAGTCCTGGCGCCCGCACCAATTCTTGACTCCAACCTGAGTCAAGGGCAGTCGGGAGATAATGGCTACGCCGTTATAAGATTTCATGCCGGCAATGTGAATATGACCGTAGCCACAATCGACCAGAGGCTTTAACGGAAAGGCATCATTGGTAACTTTCGTTTCTTGCAAGCAAATGACATCCGGTTGCTGCTGGTCGATCATTTTCACCAGCAAATCCATGCGCATCCTTATCGAATTAATGTTCCAAGTGATGATCTTCAAGGACCGTTCTCCTCTTTTAGGTGCCATGGACCAATGATGACAAAAAATGCCTTTTGCAACCAAAGCCGTAGGATATTATACCATCGGGCCTTGATGGTGACTCATCAAGGCTGCCCTCAAACGCCGGACGGGTGGGGCCGCGCCCTTGGTTTCGACACAAAAGCTGTATTCCAAATACCGTATTTTGGCTTGCCTCGTCTTCGCTTTACGGGCAAGCCCTGCCTAGACACGCGACAGGTACCGAACCGCAACGGCGGCATCGTGATCTCTCCGAAATCCTTCAGTGCCCCGGCCCAGGCTCTTGACTTCGACCAAGGGTTAGGGAAGTTGGAGGGCTTGGGCGCGGCTGTTGGGCGCCTGTGACGGTGACGATTGGGCAATCTGATGGATACGACGGAGCAAAAAGAGCGGCCAACAGTCGTTATCATTGATGATATTATTATTAATATAAAAATCATAGGGGCCTGCCTTGGTGACGAGTTCTTGATTTATTCAGCGACCAGTGGCGCCGCCGGTTTGCAGCTTATTCATGAAAAAAGGCCTGACGTTATTCTTTTGGATGTGGTGATGCCGGAAATGGACGGCTACGAGATCTGTCGTCGCTTGAAATCCGATCCTGATACCAGGGATGTCCCAATTATCTTTGTTACCGCCCAAAGCGAGGTTGATGAAGAAGCCCGTGGCTTGACGATGGGGGCCGTCGATTACATCACCAAGCCCGTTGTTCCCGCGATTGTGAGGGCCCGCGTCCGAAATCAGGCCGAATTGAAACGGCTTCGGGATCGCTTGGCCCACCTCTCGGCCACCGATGGCTTGACCGGCCTCGCCAATCGCCGGCACTTTGACCAGACCTTGGAGCGGGAGTGGGCTCGTGCTCTCCGCTCGCAGCATCCTTTGTCAGCGATCATGCTGGATATCGACTTTTTTAAAACTTTTAATGACGGCTATGGACATTTGGCCGGGGATGACTGCCTTAAAAAAGTTGCCATTGCCCTGGCATCGGCAACCTTGCGAAATGGTAGCGATCTTGTTGCTCGTTACGGTGGCGAGGAATTCGTCGCCCTGCTGGCCGATACCACGCCAGAGGGTGCTTTGATCGTTGCCGAGCGCATGAAATCCAGTATCGACGCTCTAGCCCTTCCTCACCGTTATTCGAAGATTGCCGAAACGGTTACGGTGAGTCTCGGGATCGCCACCACCATCCCAATCGCCGAACACGCTCCCACGATGTTGCTCTTATCCGCAGACCGTATGCTTTATCGGGCTAAAGCGAACGGTCGGAACCGCATCATGGCCGATGCCTGAGACCGCCGATCTTTTTGCATCGGCGCTTGATCATCATCGGCAGGGACGGACAGCCGAAGCGGCTTGGCTGTATCAGGCGGTGTTGGCACAAGCTCCTCATCACACCGAAAGTCTGCGCCTGCTGGGGGTGATTGCCGGAGAGGCTGGCGATGTCGATCAGGCCATTACCCTGTTGCGGCATGCTCTGGAGCACGCCCCCGATCATCCGGCGAGCCTGCTTAATCTCGGCGCAGCCCTTCGGCAGCGGGGGCGGGAGAGCGAAGCCGAAGCCTGCTTCCGCCGGGCTCTGGCGGTGCGGCCCGCACAGGTCGAGGCGCGTTTGGCGTTGGCGGCTCTGCTCCAGGCCCAAGAGGGCCGCGAGGCCGAAGCGGCGGCATGCTATCGGGCAGCCCTGGCACTCCAGCCAGACCGCGCCGAAGCCCATCTCAATTTCGGGGTCTTTCTGCTCGGAGCCGGGCTCTTTCACGAAGCCGCAGCCCATTGCCAACGGGCGGTAACCCTCAAACCTCATTGGGCGGTGGCCCACAACGGCCTGGGAGCGGCGCAATTGGGACTCCGGCAGCTTGAAGCCGCCCAGGCCAGCCTGATTCAGGCGTTGCGTTTGAACCCCGATTTTCCCGAGGCTCACAACAATCTGGGGACGGTGGCCCAAGCTTTGGGCCGTCCGCAAGAAGCCGCCGGGCATTACCGGGCGGCGCTGGCGCTCCGACCCAAATATGCCCTGGCCCATGAGAATTTGGGGATGACCCTTCTATCCTTGGGTAAGTATGCCGAAGGATTCTGCCACTATGAATGGCGGCAGCGGGCCGCGTCCGTTCCTTTTTGTCCATCCTGGGATGGCGGCGATCCGGCAGGGCAAACCCTGTTGCTGGTGGCCGAACAGGGGTTGGGTGATACGCTTCAGTTCATCCGGTATGCCCGGTTGCTGCGGCAGCGGGGCGCGCGGGTGGTGGTTGCCTGTCAACCTGAATTGGTTCGGCTGTTGGGGTTGGTTCCCGAGATCGATCAGGTGGCAGCGCTTGGCGACCCGTGGCCGACGGCTGACTGTTGGGCGGCCCTCCTCAGTGTGCCCGCTCTTGTCGGCACCACTCTCGAGACGGTGCCGGCTGATATCCCCTATCTGACTGCCGCCCCCCAGGAGGTGGCAGCCTGGACCGTCCGGCTGGCCGGCTGCGAGGGGCTCAAGGTTGGGCTGGTTTGGGCTGGCAATTCCTATCCGCAGTTACCCAAAGGCCAAGCCATGGACCGGCGGCGCAGCCTGGCGCTGGTTCAGTTCGCGCCTTTGGCGACGGTGCCGGGCGTAACCCTGATCAGTTTGCAAAAAGGGCCAGCGGCGGTCGAGGCCCAGAGCCTGCCGCCGGAGTTCCCCTGGCCGCTGTTCGATCCCATGGCCGATGTTGCCGATTTTGCCGACACGGCGGCGTTGGTGGCGGCTATGGATCTGGTGATTGGTGTCGATACGGCGGTCATTCATCTGGCTGGCGCTTTGGCCAAACCTGTGTGGGTGTTGTCGCGCTTTGATGCCTGTTGGCGCTGGTTGGCAGATCGGAACACCAGCCCTTGGTATCCGACCTTGAGGCTTTTTCGGCAGGCGGCTCCGGGAGACTGGGGGCCGGTGGTGGAAGAGGTCCGGGCGTGCCTCCATGGCTTTCATACCCTCGAGCCTTGATGGTGATTCATCAAGGCTGCCCTCAAACGCCGGGCGGGCGCATCCGCGCCCTTGGCTTCGCGTCCACGAGGACGCGGGGCCGCCGTCGCGGCCCGAT
>CAIXKV010000116.1 GCA_903920145.1 uncultured Rhodospirillales bacterium | reverse complement strand
GGACGTTGACACGTCCGCAGCGCCCTCAGACGCCGGGCGGGCGCGGATGCGCCCGCCCGGCGTCTGAGGGCGCCCATAAAAAAGCGGGCGGAACTTTCGTTCCGCCCGCTCCATCGCAAAATAAACCGCCCTATACTTACCGGAGCAAGCTCAGGATGGCCTGCTGCTGCTGACCGGCGATGCTCAAGGACTGAATACCGATCTGCTGACGGGTCTGCAACGCCACCAGGTTGGCACCTTCGGTGTTGAGATCGGCCAGGGTCATCTTGCTGGCACCCGTGGTCATGGTCCCGGTGTAGTTGGTCGTGAAGTCTGCGCGGGTTTGCAGGAACGTAACGTTACCACCCAGGCGGGACGCGGACGCCCGTACCGTGCTTTGTGCCGAACTGAGCTGGGCTTGCAGGTTGTTCAGAACCGCCGCCGCCGAGGTCGAGTCCGATAGGATCGAGAAGCCGCCGGCTGCCGAGGCAATACCACCACCCGACAGCATGATGCTGAGAGCACCGCTGGACGCTGCGCTGGCGCAGGACATCAACACCGAGGTGTTAAGGTTCTGAGCGTTAATGGTCAGAGCCGCGCCGGTACCTTGGTTGAAGTACACGGTCAATGAGGCGGTGCTGTTATTGACCAGGTTCAAGCCCTGGTAGCTGGCGTCGCCTTCGGCGCTGTTGAGCTGGGTCGCCAAGTTGTTAAACTGGCTGGTCAAGGTCGCCCGCGTGCTCGAGTCGGCGGTACGCACGCTACTGACCAAGCCTTGCATCTGCTTCAGGATGCTACCAGCGATGGTCGTACCGTTGACTGCCGCCGTCACCGACGAAATACCCTGCTCAATCTGGGATTTACGATTCGTGAAGTCAGAGGCGCGGTCACTCAGGCCCTGAGCCTTGAAGAAGGACACCGCGTCGTCAATGGCGCTCGCCACTTTCAAGCCGCTGGTCAACCGGCCCTGAGTCCGGCTCATCAAGCTGGCCGTACCTTGCAATGAGGTCAAAGCGGTACGGGCGGATGCGGTAAGGGTGATGTCAGACATCGTTGGCTCCATTCTGGAAAAAGGTGGTTTTCTTCCACCCTCACCAGCTTATTCGAAGTGAAGTCGTCTCACAAGAAAAAAAAGGCTTGGGAACCTGTTTTGTAGACTCAAGCGAGGATCAGCGGTCCGGCCTAGACGAGAATATCCAGGAACATGCCACGGCGATAGTTGCGCGGCAACATTAACATCCCATTCACCACCAAAGCCGCCAATTGGCGAATAGTCGGAATGCGTTGCCGCGATCGCGCATTGGCCGGGACGCTGCCCCCCAGGGCAGGAATAGACGTGGTGCGTTCGCCTGGACTTTCGGGCCGGACGCCATCAATCCGGGTTCGATCCGTTGGCCTCGTGTTGTCAACCATGGCTTAGGCTCCTCACCGATTGCCGCCGGCGGGTTCTACCGCTGGGTTGCCCCACATTTGCCACTGATCCCAGACTTCACGAGACCGGGCTTGGACCCAATCGCTGGCGTTACCCACCTGATCCCCCAACCACGCGCTGCTACGAGACCACGTTTCGCCCATCACGTTTACGGTCGGCTGAAGAGTGGCTTGGGCGGACTCAAGGGCACCCGGCAGGACATGGCCAGCATCAGCGTAAACATGGTCAGCCACGAGGCCGCCGGCGAGACCGGCGAGGAGAATCGCTGCGGCTTCAATCCCCCCCTGGCTTTCCAGATCCCGAACCACCGCGACGGCTTCTCGAGCCGACAAGCCGCCGCTGGAGGTGAAGGCGTCGAGCACCCAACCATCAATGAACAGGCTCATCAGCCCGGCCCCAGCCAGCACGCCGGTCGAGGTGGCGATAATGCGGTACAGGTCTCCGGGACCGTTCCAGGCGGCATCGGCGGCTTCAGCATCCGAAAGGGCGGTCGATTGGAGCGCGCTGGGCTGAACGCCAGCAGTTTCGGCGCGGGCCACAGACACACCTCCGCCCAGCAAGGCAAGGACGAAGACCAAACTACGGAAGGTCGTCATGGAGCGATCCGAACAAGGCACAAGCCAGCCGGTGGCGGGGAGGGAAAGCCGGCACAGCCCCAGTGTATCAAGGGATGGCGGCGGTTGGTACTCTCTTGGATCGACACGCGAGGAGCAAAGAATCGGCCCCACCGGCGGACTCCCGCCGATGGGGCCTGAACGCTGACCTTCAGAAGAAGGCCGACCTCAGCAAGGCGTGACCCTCGAACGATGGGACGTCGTCACGCCGCTGCTTTCTGTTCCGTCAGCCGGGCCCGATCGGCGGTCCCAACGGCGGTGATGTCGATGCGGCGGGGCTTCAGGGCCTCGGGCACTTGGCGAACGAGGTCGACCGACAGCATGCCATTCTCGAGGCGAGCGCCATTGGCCCGAATGTAATCGGCAAGCTGGAAGCGCCGCTCGAAAGCGCGGGCCGCAATCCCGCGATACAAATAGGTGGCCCCTTCCTCTTCGGGCTTGGCTTTGCCCTTGACCACCAGCACACCCTCGTTGGTCACGATCTCAATGTCTTCGGCACTGAAACCAGCCACCGCCATCGAGATGCGATACGCATCCTCGCCGATCTTTTCGATATTGTACGGCGGATAGGACAGGGTGTTATCATTGAGCTGTAAGGCCGCATCCAAGGCCCGAGTCAGATGGTCAAATCCAACCGTCGAGCGGAACAGCGGCGACAGATCGTAGGTACGCATGACAGTGATCCTCCTCATGAGCGATCTCTTGACGCGCGACGTTCTGGCGTGCCCCGAGTGCCCACCGGACCCCAGGCCGCGACGTGCCGTTCAGGCCACGCCAACATTCGCATCCCTGGGACGGACCCGACATTCGGCATCCGCCCACGCCCCTCTAGTTGGGAAGCCGCCTTGGCTCCGTCAACCCCCAGATCATCGAAAATCTTTAAACAACGCCCGACAAGACATATCGTCGGTCTCACACCATCGAGCCTTGATGTTGACTTATCAAGGCTGCCCTCAGACGCCGGGCGGGCGCATCCGCGCCCTTGGCTTCGCGCGCATGGACGCGCGGGGCCGCCGTCGCGGCCCGAGGACCGGCCCTGTGTCATTGTTATCGCTCGCCGGTCCTCATCCAATGGCCTTGGACGTTGACACGTCTGCGGCGCCCTCAGACGCCGGGCGGGCGCATCCGCG
>CAIXKV010000115.1 GCA_903920145.1 uncultured Rhodospirillales bacterium | reverse complement strand
TGACAGCCTGGGACAAGGCCTCCACCACACTGCGGACGCTGCTTTCAAAGCCATCAGCAAGCTGATTCATGGTCCGGCGCTTCTCTTCCGTCGCTTCCTGCTGCCGCCGCTGCTGATCTGCCGCCATTTCCCGGCGTTCATAGCCATTGCGCTTGAAGGTCTCCAAGGCCCCGGCCAACTGGCCGATCTCGTCATTTCGACCTAAGCCGGGGACTGGGACGTCCAGGTCGCCATCGGCAGCCCGATGAATGGCCCCCGTAATCCGACCCAATGGCTGAACCACCCCAAACACAATCAGCCACAGCGCCATACAGACAACCGCTGTAATACCGACCACCGACAGCCAAAATAAACCAACCCGGCCATTATGAATGTTATGTCCGCTATCAGCGAAGGCGGTATCCTGCAACTTGTTATTCGTCTCGAGAATTTCACCGAGAATTTTCTCGGCCTCTTCGGTAATAGGTGCAGCCTTAATTAATAATATTTCGACATCATCAAATTTCTTGTTATCATAAAGGCTATTGGCCTCAGCCTCAACCTTACGATAATCGAGCATCAAGGCTCGAACACGTTCAACCCGTTCACGGGATCCCTGATAAACAAGCAAAGGAGATAATTCTTGCAAGTCAGCATCAACCTGAGCTGAAGTCACTTTCGCCCGATCGCGTAAAGAGGCCAGAAGCTCGGCACTCATACTGCTATTTGTTAAATACTCTGTGGCCCGAAACCAGGATTTCAACTGATAACGAGCATCGCTGGTCAGATTTTGCTTCTTGGCAGCCAAAGACAAAGCCTGACTGTCGTTTTCGATGTTCGATAACTCGACGATTCCAATTGTCGCCAGCGCAATTGCCAGCAGGCCGAGCAACAGCACTGTTCCCAGCATCTTGGTTTTCAAGGTCAGACTCACGACGATCTTCCTCCCGCCCTTTGCTGCCCCGCCCTTTTGCGGTTTGCAGTCCCTTCAGCCCACCGTGGTTATACCAGCTTTTTAGACGACCGACACAGTTCACAGCCCTTGGTCATAACATCGTCTTATTTTCCCTCGATGTTTTTGAACTGTTCGGTGGCCCGGACTAACGCTGAACGGATGCCCGGCTCCATGGCCGAATGGCCGGCATCCACGACAATCCGATACTCGGCCTCAGGCCAAGCCCGATGGAGCCGATCAGCGGTGACAATCGGACAGACCACGTCGTAACGCCCCTGAACGATCACGGCTGGCAGATGACGCACCCGATCCACCTGATCCAACAGCCGAGTCTCCGGTTGAAACAGATTGTTGCGGAAATAATGGGCTTCGATGCGAGCCAATCCCAAAGCATGGGTATCTTCCGAGGCCGCCGAAATCAGGTCGGGATTGGGTTGCAGGGAGGAACAGGCCCCTTCATACAGGCTCCAGGCTCGCGCCGCTGCCATTCGCACCCCATGGGTGGGCGAATCGAGCCGCTTCCAATACCCTTCCAGCAAATCCTGGCGTTCGGATGGAGGCAGAAAATTCACGAAATCGGCCCAGGCTTCGGGATAGATGATTCCCATCCCGTTGAGGAACCAATCAATTTCCTGGCGCTGCATCAGAAAGATGCCGCGCAGCACTAGGCTCAGACACCGTTCGGGATGGCTTTGGGCGTAAGCCAAGGCCAAGGTACTCCCCCAAGACCCACCGAACAGGTGCCAACGGGCAATGCCCAGGGTCTCGCGCAGTGTCTCCAGGTCAGCCACCAGCAAGTCGGTGGTATTGTTCCGCACTTCCCCCAACGGCCTGGACCGGCCCGCCCCTCGCTGGTCCAGAATCACGATTCGATAATGGGCCGGGTCGAAGAAACGACGATGAGTCGGCGACGCCCCGGCTCCGGGTCCGCCGTGCAAAAACACCACCGGCACTCCCGCCGGATTACCGCATTGCTCCCAATAGAGGGTATGCAGCTCGTCCACCGGCAGCATGCCGCTTTGATAGGGGGCAATGGGTGGGAACAAGTCCGCGCGCGCCATTCTTCTTATCCGTTCGTCCGTGACTTGGAACCGCAGTCTATGGGCCGTCCGGGCCAAGGCCAAGAGGCGATGCCGACCACCGGCCCCAAAAGAGGATCAAAGCGGCGACAACGGCGGCAACCCCCCGGTTTGGCGTAGGGCCTCTCCCAAAACCAACGCCGCAGCCAGAGCCACATTAAGAGAACGGGCCGGCGGACACAATGGCACCACGACCTCTGCCGAAGCGGCATCATGGACGGCTTCAGGAACCCCAGCACTTTCACGCCCGACCAGCAGCAGATCATCCGGTTGGAACGCAAAATCGGTAAAAGAGCACCGACCACGGGTGGTCAAGACCACCAACCGCCGCCTGCCCCGTGCCGCCTCGAACGCGCCCCACGAGATATGGCGGACACACTCAACCTGCCCCAGATAATCCATTCCGGCCCGCCGCAGACGTCGGTCATCCAGAACGAAGCCGCAGGGCTCAATCAAATCAAGACCAACTCCCAGACAGGCCGCCAGACGCATCATCGCGCCAGTATTCTGGGGAATGTCGGGCTGAAACAAAACGAGGCGCATGTTATCGTGCGGCTCCTGCGCCCTGAACACGGGCATCCTGGTTAGGAATGGTCAAAACTTGGCAATTATTCAAACCATCAAACTGAAATAAATAGATCAAGCTTGGGTTCGCCTTATGATCGGGATCATACAAATTTAATCCATAACCGAAGGCCACCCCCAGCGTACCGTCACTAAAGAATGCGCGATACAGCATCGGCGTGATCTCATGGAACCGCCCCGCCCGACACGCTGACGTTGCTGCCACATCGCGCTTGCCCCCCAGCCGCCACTCGCTCTTGGACCGAACCACCACTTGGGACGGAGTCGGCCAGCGTTGAAGCGGCGGGTGGTCACGCAGCGGATCATCGGGGATCGGCACCAGATGCATGGGATCGGTGCGCACCAAAGGATCGGCCTTAACCACCCCAACAGCTAGGCCCAAAACCAAGACCAGAGCCAACTCCAGTGCCGTATTATGGCTCGCCGGGATCATACCATCGGGCCTTGAGGTGACTCATCAAGGCTGCCCTCAAACGCCGGGCGGGCGCATCCGCGCCCCCTAGAGTCCACACACTGGGGCTTCGCGTCCACGAGGACGCGGGGCCGCTGTCGCGGCCCGAGGACCGGCGATGTGTCAGTATTAGGGCTCGCCGGTATCACTCGGTCTTCCAAACAAACCCGCTTTCGCCGGGCCAATCGGTGACGATGGCCGAAACCCGGCTGACACTGGCCGCAGGCGGCCCGATCCGGCAGTCGGCCAACATCGCCTCAACCGTGGCAACCGAACCGGCCACCACGGCCTCCACCGCCCCATCGGAACGATTCCGAACCCAACCGACCACCCCAAGCCCCCCAGCCCGTTTCGTCATCCAGGCGCGGAATCCTACCCCCTGGACCCGCCCCTCGACGACGACTCGAACCGCTGTCTTCTCCGCATCCGTGCTCATTCGAACTCGAGAATGACTTGATCCACCGCCAAACTGCTGCCGGCTTCGGCATTGACCTTGGCGATCACTCCGTCGCGCTCGGCCCGCAGGATGTTTTCCATCTTCATCGCTTCGACCACGGCCAGCTCCTCGCCGACCTTGACCTCTTGCCCAACCTTGACCGCCAGATGGACCAGCAAGCCGGGCATCGGCGACAGCAACAGCCGCGAACGATCCGGCGGCACCCGAACCGGCATCAGATCGGCCAACTCTGCCGCCCGAGGCGTCAACACCTGGCAAAGGATGTCGGCCCCGCCGTGGAGCAACCGATATCCGTCACCGCGCACATCGATCTGAACCACCATCTTGCGGCCTTCGACGGTCCCAACCCACAACAGGTCGCCGATGACCCAACTGGTAATCAACGAAAAAACTTGGCCGCCGACTCGAACATCGGCTCCATGATCGGTCTCATCCACGAAAACCGGGGTATTTTCCCGGTTAGTCCGCACCATCCAGAAATTCTGACGGGCCGGCTGATAGCCGGGCAGTTGGCCGCTCAAAACGCGGTTCCGCTCGGCGATCCGATCATGGACAAAGGCCACCACCGCCGTCAGGCGATCGCTGGTTCCGGCCTCTAACTCGACACCAGCAAAGCCGTCGGGGAATTCTTCGGCAATGAAGTTGGTGCTTAAATGTCCCGACAGGAACCGCTCCTTCTTCATCACGGCAGACAGGAAGCTGATGTTGTTGCCAACGCCGCGAATTTGGAAGGCGTCCAGGGCTTCTTGCATATGCCCAATGGCGGTTTCCCGATCAATTCCCCGCGTAATCAGCTTGGCGACCATCGGGTCGTAGAACATGCTGATCTCGCCACCTTCGTAAACCCCGGTGTCGACTCGCACAAACTGGCTTTCCACCGGGGGCCGGTAGCGCGTAACCCGTCCAGTCGAGGGCAGGAAGTTTCGGGTCGGATCCTCGGCGTAAATCCGGGCTTCCATCGACCAGCCCCGCAACCTGACGTCGTCTTGGGTAAAGGGCAGCTTTTCGCCCGCAGCAACGCGGATCATCAACTCGACCAGATCGACGCCCGTAATCATCTCGGTTACGGGATGTTCGACCTGAAGTCGGGTGTTCATTTCCAGGAAATAGAAGTTCCGCTGGGCATCAACGATGAACTCGACGGTCCCGGCTGATTGATAGTTGACCGCTTTGGCCAACGCCACCGCCTGTTCACCCATGGCGCGGCGCGTCTTGCTATCCAGAAACGGACTAGGCGCCTCTTCGATCACCTTTTGGTGACGACGTTGGATCGAGCATTCCCGCTCGCCCAGATAAACCGTGTTGCCGTAGCTGTCTGCCAACACCTGGATTTCGATATGACGGGGCTCTTCGATGTATTTCTCGATAAACACCCGATCATCGGCAAAACTGGAGCGCGCCTCGTTTTTGGCCGACTTAAACCCTTCGCGCACTTGGGCATCGTTGCGGGCAATCCGCATACCCTTACCACCACCGCCCGCAGAAGCTTTAATCATCACCGGGTAGCCGACTTCCCGAGCGATGGTAACCGCTTCATCGTCGTCGGCAATCACGCCCAGATAGCCCGGAACCGTGTTGACGCCCGCCGATTTAGCCAGCTTCTTCGATTCGATCTTGTCACCCATGGCGGCGATGGCCGGCACGTCGGGACCGATAAAGGCAATCCCGGCGGCCTTCAGCGCCTCGCAGAACGGGGCCTTTTCCGACAAGAAGCCATAGCCCGGATGCACCGCTTCGGCGCCGGTCTTCTTACACGCCTCGATGATCCGGTCGGCGATCAGGTAGCTTTGTGCCGAAGGCGGCGGCCCGATGAACACCCGCTCGTCGGCAAGCTCGACATGGAGCGCCGCAGCATCCGCCTCGGAATAGACGGCAACCGACTTGATGTCCATCCGGCGGGCGGTCTTGATGATTCGGCAGGCGATCTCGCCCCGGTTGGCAATCAGGATCTTTGAAAACATGACGCGCGCCGTTCCCCTTGGAAATCCTGGCCGACTGCGGGACTCTCAAGAGCGCGCCGCTCGACCGTGTCGTGGGATTTGCAGCCGAAAACCACGCGATTGTCAACTCCCGCCCTAAAGTTCTGGCAGCATCGACGCTGCGGGCTTTGCGGTATGATGCCGCACCCACCAGAACACGGACAGCCGATACGACCCCACCGGGCGAAAAGCCCACCCTTTCACCCGGCAGAATCGCCTTCGGATTCACAACCCCGCATCAACGACCGAAATGCTCTGTCCCGTTTATGGGGCCGTAAGCTGATTCACACCGATCCAACCGGCGATACCGCCAGCGGCCAGAGCCAACACGCGCAGCATCTCGGCTCGCGCAATGTTGTCCTGTCGCGCTGTGGCCGGTGCAATGGCTTCGCCGATCAACGCGCCGGAGGCCGTCGCTTCCCGAGTCTGAGCCGCCGTGAACATCGGCCCCGCCGCCTGCCGCGACAGACCAAAAAGCGGCCCGGTCAGGGTGCCCCCGGTCAGCAGGTCGGCAGCGACCACGCCCGCCACCACGCCCGCCCCGACCAGCAATGTCGAGTTGAGCCCGGACGTATCCGCCGTCGACTGAGCGGCGGGTGGTGTCTGCGCGAATGCGGTTCCCGATACCAGCAGCAGGCAGCAAACAACCAGGATTTTCCCCATCATCGTCCCTCCGGAATTCCGATAAACCCAAAAAAAGCCAACCCAAAGGCGCCCACAAGCGACTCGGTCAGCCCAGCCCGCCTGACAAATCCGTTCAATGGTCGTCCTAAAACGGCTTCGCCCCCCGACCTCACCAGCCGAAGATAACAGTGGCCCGCCGCGCTTTTCAATCACGAACCAAGGCTCGATACCGAGCCCAACCCAAACGAAGGCTCAATACTGGGCCCAAGGAGAACCATCACCTGTCACGTCCCGCTCATCAACCGCCACCGCTTCGGCCCGTCGCCGCTCCTCCTCCAGCAAATCCTTGCGTGAGAGCTTACCGATCAACGTCTTGGGCAGGGCGTCGCGGAATTCAATCTGCTTGGGCATCTCGATAGGAGAGAGTTTATCTTTCAGGAAGTCCCGCAATTCGTCGGCGGTCAGAGCCCCGCTGGTGCTCAGTTTAACGTAAGCCTTGACCGTCTGGCCGCGATAGGCATCGGGCAGGCCGGCAGCCACCACCTCCTCGACCAACGGATGCTGATAAATGGCATCTTCAACGGTCCGTGGATAGACATTATAACCACCGCACAAGATCAGGTCTTTGAGGCGATCAACGATAAAAACATAACCATCCTCATCCACCAGACCAATATCCCCGGTATATAATCGGCCATGGCGCAGCGTAAAATGAGTCTCATCCGGGCGATTCCAATAGCCTTTCATCACTTGAGGACCACGAATACAAACCTGTCCACGCTGTCCTGGTGGTAAAACCGTTTCATCATCGTTCAGACTGACGATCTCGATCACCGTGCCGGGTAACGGCAAGCCCACCGACCCCTCTTTGTGGATACCCACAATCGGATTGACGGCGGCAACCGGCGACGACTCCGACAAACCATAGCCTTCCACCAACACGCAGCCAGTGTTGCCCTCAAATTGCCGCTTGACCTCCAGAGGCAACGGCGCGCCACCCGACAGACAATAGCGAATCGACGACAAATCATGCTCGGCCCGCCGGGGATGGGCGTTGATGGCCGCATAGATTGTCGGCACTGCCGGAAACAATGTCGGGCGTTTGGCGTCGATCATCCCCAGCACAGTCTCCAACTCAAAACGCGGCACCAGAATAATCTCAGCCCCCACCGCCACCGACACATTCAAAACGACCGTCATGGCGAACACATGAAAAAACGGTAGCACCGCCAGCATGCGCTCTCGTCCGGGTTCGGCCTCGGGGAACCACAACACGCACTGCTGGGTATTAACGCTGAGATTGGCGTGGGTCAGCATCGCCCCTTTAGGCAAGCCGGTTGTTCCGCCGGTGTATTGCAGCACCGCCACATCCCGATCCGGGTCAATCGCCACCGGCTCGGGGGGCCCAGCGTGAGCCGTCAGGCGGGCGAAAGAGATGTGACGGTCATCGGAGGGAATCGAAGCCAGATCCGCCCGGCGCACAATGGGAAACAGCAAATTCTTGGGAAAGGGCAAACAATCAGCCAACCGGCACACCACGACACGCCGAAGGCTGCTCTGCCCCAACAACGGATGGAGCTTATTATATAAAGCTGCAAGATCAAGCGTGATCATAATTTCAGTATTACTATCATTTATTTGGTGTATCAATTCGAGTTCAGCATAAAGAGGGTTAAAATTGACAATGATAGCCCCAATTTTCAGAACTGCATAAAAAGAAATTACATAATAAGGTGTATTTGGCAAAAATAAACCAACATGGTCACCTTTTTTAATCCCAAACCGCTGCAAGCCAGAGGCTAAATGATCAACTTGACGGGCGATATCACGATAAGATGTACGTTTATTCATAAAATCGAGGAAGGGCCGATCGCCAAAGCGGGCCACAGCGTCATCAAACAGCGCCCCCATGGATCGTCCGGGCAAAGGCGCGTGCCAATCGACATCCATCGGGTAACTCTGCAACCAAGGATGCGGTACTGGGGCCGTTGGTCCGTTATCCATGTCCCCCCCCTTTTCAATCCAAAACAGCCCCAGATCGGCTGGGGTATGGCATCGACATCGGCGCGACAATCGCCCCCGCCAAGGCCAAAGACTGAAAAGCCGCCTAAAATCGAATGGGCTGCGTCCGCGCCTCTAGATTTGCGCGCACGGACGCACCGAGCCGCCGTCGCGGCCCCGCGTCCTCGTGGCCGCGAAGCCAAGGGCGCGGAGGCGGGCTTCAGGGGCGAGGCGGCAGCCGGCAAAATCCCTGGGGCGGAACCGCCAGAGCTGCGTTGAATTTGCTCGATAAATTTTGGAATGAGATTAGTCCGGTCAATTCAATCATCGCATCATCATCGAACCAGCGCCGAATCTCGCTCATAAGGGCATCATCCACCTCGCGATCACTTCGGGTCATCGCTTCGGCATACTCCAGAGCCGCCCGTTCCATGGGCTCAAACAACGGACTGGTCCGCCAGGACTCCAGCGCGAGAGCCTTGGCTTCGGAAACCCCCCGGCGCAACAAGGTGGCGCTATTGATGTCCACGCAAAAAGCACAATGATTGATCTGCGAGACCCGGACCGTCAGCAATGAACGCAAAGCCGGCGGAATCGGCGAGCGGCGACGATCTAAGACACCATAAAGTATGGCAACAGCTATAAAGAGCAGTGGCACACGCGCCCACAATCGGGCAGCATCAAGAGTCCGGCCATAGCGCCGCCGCTGAGACCAAAAGAACGGCCAAAGGTACCAAGGGCCGCTGTCGGGTGATTTGGGTTCGATTCGCATGCAAGGCTTCTCCTTCAAGAGACAAGTACGGCCAGCGCGATCCGTGCGAGATCAAACAACAGCGGGACCGAGCCAAAGGCCATTCTTTCCACCTCTTGGGCCGGCATTGTCCAGCATTGCAAAATGTGGGGTTGACACCGTTCAGACAACCCGCCACTTTCCGCTTATGCATTTCAAAGAGGCTGGGTATCCGCGCCAAAACGCCGTTGCTCGGCGCTTTGGTCCGTTGTGTCGCAACGGCGAAAAGGATGCGTGAAAAAGAGATAACAAAGGGATCGCTCACGAATGGATCAGCGGCTGGACGGATGTTCGATTGCCATCATGGTGGCCTCTGGGTTTGAAGAAGTCGAGTTGACGGAGCCCCAGCGGGCCTTGCTCAAAACGGGAGCCAAGTTAAAGACGATCTCGCCGGATCAGGGCTTGGCGAATGGTTGGCACGGCAAGGGCTGGGGACATTTCTTCCCGATCGACCTAGCGATCGGCGAAGTTCTCGGGGCCGATTACGACATGCTGCTCCTGCCCGGCGGTGAGCGTAGCATCACCAAGCTCAAGGCCAATCCCCACACCAAGCGGATCGTTGGACATTTCCTCGACGCGGGCAAGCCGATCGCAGCCATCGACCAGGGCGTTGCTCTGCTAGCCCAGGCCCGCAAGCTCAAAGGCCGGCGGTTGAGCGCACCCGAAGCCCTACGGGAGACCCTGGAAGCCGAAGGCGGTTGCTGGGTTGAAGACCTTCTGACCCTTGATGGTCCGGTGCTGACGGCCCGCGATGCCGAGACCCTGCCGGCTTTCATTGAGCAAATGCTGAAGCTGTTCGCCGAAGCCAACCAGCTTAAAAAGGCGGCTTGAGCACAGCCATCCCCCGGCGTCCCAAGGGCTTGACCCCATGGGCGCCCGGATGGGGCCAAAGAAGCGTCCCTGAGAGCGCGGGCACCCTGCCCGCCTTTCGGGTCTTATACCATCGAGCCTTGATGTTGACTCATCAAGGCTGCCCTCAGACGCCGGGCGGGCGCATCCGCGCCCTTGGCTTCGCGCGCATGGGCGCGCGGGGCCGTCGTCGCGGCCCGATACCGGCAGTGTGTCATTGTTATAGCTC
>CAIXKV010000114.1 GCA_903920145.1 uncultured Rhodospirillales bacterium | reverse complement strand
GGCAGCCTTGATGTGTCCCCAACAAGGCCCGATGACTGAGACCGGCGAGCCCTGATTCTGACACATCCCCGGGATCGGGCCGCGACGGCGGCCCCGCGTCCTCGTGGACGCGCAGCCAAGGGCGCGGATGCGACCGCCCGGCGGTTGAGGGCAGCCTTGATGAGTCAACATCAAGGCTCGAGGGTATTATAGGAGCTTCCCCTGGTCACGGCCCGTCTCGGCCCCATGTCGCTATGAATTATCGCACCCGCCCCGATGGACCCCACCCGAGACGGACCCCTGGCCATGTGGAATTCGAGATCAGCCCCAACCATGATCACTCCGGGGCAAGCGCTGCCCGGACGCCCGACGCCGATTATGGTGCCAGAGCGCCACTTTGTCAGCGGCGCCCCCCTCAGGCCCCCTTTTCCCGAGGGTATGGAGACGGCGGTGTTTGGGATGGGCTGTTTTTGGGGCGCCGAGCGGCGCTGTTGGTCTCAGCCGGGCGTCTACACCACTGCCGTTGGCTACGCTGGCGGTGAAACCCTCAATCCGACCTATGAAGAGGTGTGTAGCGGCCAAACCGGCCATGCCGAAGTGGTTCTGGTGGTGTTCGACCCCAGCATCATCACCTACCAAGCACTCTTAAACCTGTTCTGGGAAGGGCATGATCCAACTCAGGGCATGCGGCAAGGCAATGACATCGGCACCCAGTACCGTTCATGCATCCACACCCACTCCCCAGCCCAACGGGAACAGGCCACCACGAGCCGCCATCGTTATGATAAGGCCCTTGGCAAGGCCGGCTATCCGCCGATCACCACAGACATCATCCCCGCCCCGCCCTTTTACTATGCCGAGGGCTACCACCAGCAATATCTCGCCAAGAATCCAGCGGGTTACTGCGGAGCCGGGGGTACCGGCATTGCCTGCGCGCTAACAGCGTAACGCCATCGAGCCTTAGCATTGTGATACCGGCGAGCCCTGATACTGACACATCGCCGGTCCTCGGGCCGCGACGGCGGCCCTGCGTCCTCGGGAACGCGAAGCCCCCGTGTGTGGACTCTAGGGGGCGCGGCTGCGACCGGAAACCGGCGTCCAAGGGCAAAGCCCCTGGACCCCACTGGGGCCGCTTGACCCCAGACTTTACTGATAACGCCGGTCAGTCTGTCACAGTGTGATCGCCAGCGCCGGCTGCGGCCTTGGTCAGTTCGAACAACCGACGGCGCACCAGCGGATCGCTGATTTTGTAGTATGCGCGGACCAGCTCCAGCGTCTCGCGCTTTGCCATGGGATCGAGCGCCAAAGTATCGCTGCTGCTGGGCTCGCCACCCGCCAGTGCCGGAACTTGGCCGTCCTCGTCAACCCCAAGGTCATCGAAGAAGTACGACACAGGCACGTCAAGCACGTTGGACAACTTCCACAGCTTGGACGCACTGATGCGATTCATGCCGCGTTCGTATTTTTGAACCTGCTGAAAGGTCAGGCCGATCGCCTCGCCCAACTTTTCCTGGCTCATCCCAAGCAAAGTCCGACGCAAGCGAACTCTCGAACCGACATGAACGTCGATTGGACTGGGACCATCCTTAGCGATGGACCGCTTGGCTTTACGGATCGGCTTGGTTCTTTCTTCAGCTTTCTTAATCATACCACCCTCATGAGTGAACGACCGCTTCCGGATAATGCGGAACACCCCCGCCCGGCCAATACGATCGTGTTTTGTATGTGAGACCATTAGCATAAAAAAACAAGGATCGCGCGCTCTTTTTTTTGTAAATCACCTCTTACTGGCTTTCAATACCACTCTCACTATCTTCTGCCGCGATTGTGCGGCCTATCAATTCTATCCACTCGCCACTTCGATCGGCACGGTTACGGATGACCTGTGGCCTTGAACACCCCAGTCAAGAGACGCAACCCGGTACCAATGTATGCGAGGTTGCCAGCTCAAGCAACCCGCTATCTCAATCGGTCGAAAAAACTGGGCGTGCTCCACGCAAATGGAGCCTGAGGAATACGGCTTCCCCGCAAAAAGCCGGGCCGGCTCCGGGGTCATCCTGGCGCGATTTTTCCGGATCGCGGCCCGGACGAGGCGCGCCGCAAGTCGCCCTGGCGCTGCGAAGGATTGGTGGTAAAGAAGATTCATACCCTCGAGCCTTGATGGTGACTCATCAAGGCTGCCCTCAGACGCCGGACGAGCGCATCCCGAGGGCCGACAAATTATCGAGGTTGAGATCAGCTCCCGCTCAGGGGCGGCTGAGGCCGGCGATCCGCGCCACTGGGTAGCGGTGCAGAGGGAGTCCGAAGCCAAGCCACGATATCGTTAACCACCACTCCACCGTGCCGGTCACGCAGCAGCATATGCCAGCCATCGCGGTAGATGGCGATGGATTGGTGATGTCGCGGCAGACTGGACAGCATACGCTCGATGGCTGTGTGCGGTAAAATCTGATCGTGGGCACCATACAGCACCAAAGCCGGGGTGCGGAAACGAGGCGTCGACGCGAGCGCCTGCCCCATCAGCTCGACCAGCCCGTTTATGGTGTCGACTCGAGTCGCTTTCAGTACCAAAGGATCGCGGCTATAGGCGCGCAACATCTCGTCATTATCCGACGGACGAATGTGCAAGGCTCTCGGAGGAGTCAACGTGAAATTGGGAACCACGGCATTGGCCATGGCCAACGTTAGGCGTGGCAGTAGCCCCATGGTTTCCCGGCCCCATACGGCGGGCGCCACCAAAACCGCACCGGCCACCCGCGCCAACGGCGAATCTGGTGGCACAGGATCGGCCAACGCCGACATGACCACCGCTCCCCCCATGCTTTCGCCCAGTAAATACAGCGGCACCCCCGGATGCTGCTGGAGCAACACCCCCGTCACGGCCCGCAAATCGGCGATCAGAGTCTCGGTGCCGGGCCAAAGCCCCGGCAGCACCGTCGCACCAAAACCGCGCTGATCGTAAGCGTAAGTCAAAATTCCATGCCGAGCGAGCACGGGCCCGACGGTGGCGAACGCGTTGCTGTAGTCGTTGAAGCCATGCAGTGCCAACATCACCGCCACCATCGGCCCTTCAGGCCGCCAAACCCTCAACGGCAGACGATAACCATCGGCAGTGACCACGACATCGTCGCACAGCACAGGCGGCCCCAAGGCCAATCCCATGGGCTGAGTCAAGGGCGAGGCACACCCGGTCAGCGCCAACAGCCCCAGCCACCAACTGACCGAAGCGATCCGCCCGCTGCCACCACCGCCCCGAACCGGGCGCTTTGATCTGTTGGCATCAAAGCTCATGGGTCTGCCGCCAGCCCTGTAAAGTCGTTGATTGCGACGTTTCTTTGGGTATCATCCCGCGCGTCTGCCGGTCAATCCGCCGGTCGACTGGATACAAACCGGCACCCCGACCGGCCATCGCCCCAACAGCCCTCTTCCAGGAGCCATACCATGCAGCCGACTGAAACGATCACCGTAAATTCAACGACTGTGGGCTGCGACGGCGGCGGGGATTCCCTCGGGCACCCCAAAGTCTACATCTCCCTTGAAAAGGGCCACGAAGAGCAATGCCCTTATTGTGGTCAACGCTTTGTTCCGCGCCCTGGCGTCAAGGCCGGCGGTCACTGAGCGCACCAAGTACAGGCACCAGGCCCCATAACAACAACCCACCACCCCGGTTCGTCGGACTCCGGCACCCGATTCATGCTCTGACCTTTAGGAGTCCAGATGGCCATCTTGGTCACAGGCGCAGCCGGTTTTATCGGCTCTCACGTTGCGGAACGGCTTTTATCGCGCGGCGAGACCGTCGTTGGGATTGATAATCTTAACGACTACTATGACGTCCGACTGAAAGAAGCTCGGCTGGAGCGTTTGACCCGGCAAGCCCGGTTTTCGTTTCATCGAGTCGACATTTCTGACCGCGCCCAGTTCAACGCTGCTTTAGACAATAGCGCCGAGGCCATCACGTCCGTGATCCATCTGGCGGCGCAAGCCGGTGTCCGCCACTCCATCGACCATCCTTTTGACTATATCAGCGCCAACATCATTGGGCATCTGGTGGTGTTGGAGTGGTGCCGACGACAGCCGGGGTTCCGCCATCTGGTCTATGCCAGCTCCAGTTCGGTCTATGGCGGCAACACGAAACTGCCCTTTGCCGTTGAAGACCGAGTCGACCATCCGGTTTCGCTCTATGCCGCGACCAAAAAGGCCGACGAGCTGATGAGCCATACCTACAGCCACCTCTACCGGATCCCCCAAACCGGCCTGCGTTTTTTCACGGTCTATGGGCCGTGGGGGCGACCGGATATGGCCTTGTTCAAATTCTGCCGGGCGATCTTGGAAGGCCAGCCGATCACCCTCTACAATCACGGCCGGATGCATCGGGATTTCACCTTCATCGACGATATCGTCACCGGAGTCGTGGCGGCCCTGGATCACCCGCCCGCCGATTTGGGCGCCGATGGCGCCCCCCACCGGGTATTCAACATCGGCAACAACCGCTCAGAGCCCCTGATGACCCTGGTGGATATTCTGGAGCGCGCGCTCGGGCGCACGGCGGTCAAGGAGTTTGCGCCGATGCAGCCTGGAGACGTTGAGCAAACCTTTGCCGACATCACCGCCACACGGACCTGTCTGGGCTACGAACCCACCACCCCAATCGACGTCGGGGTTCCGCGTTTCGTTGCGTGGTACCGCGAGCATTACGGCGTCTGATACCGGCGAGCCCCATCGGCGCTCGGATGAGATGTTCGTGGGCTCTGCCCACGGCGCTATCCGGGCGTCTACGGCATCAGCAAACGAAGTAAAGGGGCCCGTAACGCCCCGCTCAGGCGAACCCAAAAGCCAACCCCACCCAACGGCACCGCGACCGTAATGGCGCTCGCCACGGCCCGATCCCACGGAGCCGGAACCATCCCGCCAACAAAGTTCAATACGTCCGTTGGGGGTTCAATATCCAACGTTTTTCCTAAATCCTCAAACCCCACATCAAATCCAATCAGGCTCATCAAGACAATAGCCAGCATGACAACCATGGTGACCAAACGATCGAGATCACCGATGACGGCGACACTGGCGTCATAACGCTGTCGAAGAGTGTCATAATGACGTTCGACAATGCCCGTCTGGCGATCCAGCAAACTTGGATCGATGAAGGTGACCAGATCCCCATCGATACGGATTCGCGACCGCAACACAATGGCCTCGGCCCCAGGAGTCTCGGCCCCAGGAGCCGAATCGGCTGTGACGGTCGTCGTCACCACCAAGCCTTCCCCCCCAATCAGCCGACTGAGCGCCGGCCATTCCGTTCGAATTCGAGCCACCAACCTCAAAAAACCCAGCCAATCGACAAGACGAGACATAGTTATCCCCGCTTGCTGGCGAAGCCAATCAAAGCACCACCCAATTTGGTCAATAGCTCGGTCAGCCGACCCCAGGCTTCGATGGAAACGCCAACACTTTTAAAATGGGTTTGATGAAGAGATTCGTATTGACTTGACACATAAGACCCAGAAACTCGCGTAAACATATCACCACTGATATGGAGAACCGACTGCATAATAATAGTTTCAGTCCCAATATCCCAAATTTTCGCAACAACGGAGATATCGGCTGGCGTAAATCCCAAATATTTTAGCTGATCATCGACCAAATGGGTATTATTTCGGATAAATTTTCGTAATTCATCTTCTTTTTTCTCAAAAAGATTTTTCCATATCTCTGCTTTATCGATCACCACAGGTTCTTTTGGCGAGAGTCCAATCCTGGATCGGACCGAATCAATGATCGGCTCAAGAAAAGACCATAGCTTGTGACGAATCCCAGTGGTCTTTTGCTGATCCGGCTGGACTTCGAAAATTCCCCCTAACATGGCAATAATCGCTTCAGAGTGACAGCGAATTCGAGAGGCAATCGCCAAATCTGCCTCTGACAGGTTGGGAATCGTCTCGAGCACCGACGCGGCGACCACCAAATCACAAAAGGTCGCAATATACGCTCCTTGCGGATCGATCAGAATATAGCCTGGCAAAGCTTTTTCCAATTTTGGCCGCAACCATCGTATATAACCTTGAGCAATGTCCAGCAAGGCCAACGGCATTGGCGGCACTGTTTCCGCTGACATTCCTTCTTTAATAATAGTATTGACCTCAATTTTGAAAAAATCCTGAGCTATTTTCCCCAATGCGGTTGCTGTATTTGGTGTCGGCATAATGAATCAATCCCTATTTTCCAAGCCCCCAAGACCGACGAGCGAAGCCAAGGGCACGGACAGGCGCACCCTTGGCATCTGATACCATCAAGATTCGATGGCGCGCGCGCACTTAAAGACTATTTAGTAGCAAGGCCAGATGCTGATTTGATCAGGTTAATTAATCCATTGATATTATCGTGAATTGTTTTTGTGGCAATTTCAACTTGTTTTTGATGAAACTCTCGGATTCCAGCCAATCCGCTGTTGGCATCGGGAATCACAAAGGCCTTATCCATAGCGTTAACAATGTCACCTTCAACAATGTCGATGGTCGAGATCATTGCTTTATAGCCTTCTTCATCAGGAGCATCTTTCGGCCCAACCTCGAAAGGCCCTCCTTTTCCGGTATTTTTGGTCACATTCAGCGGACCAACAACCGTGATAACCTTTACGGTTTTAAGATTATTAATTGTATTAGCTAGATCTGTGCTGATTTTATCCAACAAATCGTTATCCATTGCATTTCCCCTGAGGTTTAAGAAAGAAACGGAATTGTTTCTCCTATTTTCGCTATCATGCTGTCGATCTTGACTCAAGGGGATTCATACCGTGATGTCATCATGCTTGATTTCCAATTTGGCCTCGGACATTTTTCTCCACCGCCCAAGCTCAAATGAATATATTTATATTCAGCGACCAAGACCTTAACGTCCCCCTTCACCCCCCCACCCCATCATGATCAGGATCACGCCCGCCCCTTGGATGACGACGGAGCCATCCCGCCGGGTTTTTGCCGCCCTGGGAACGGCCCGATTTATCGGCGGATGCGTGCGAGATGCCCTGGCGGGCTGCGGTTGCCCCTCCGGCGACAGCCCCCCCGCGCACCCAACGTCTGAGGGCGGTGATCTGCCAATATCGGGGCTCGACGGCATAGCGGATATCGACATCGCCACACCGCTCCGACCTGAAACGGTCATGGCGAAACTGACGGCCGCCGGGATTCAGGTCACTCCCACCGGCCTTGACCATGGAACCGTCACGGCGATCTCGAACGGCGTTCGCTTTGAGATCACCACCTTACGCCAAGACCTCCGTTGCGATGGTCGCCATGCCCAAGTTGCCTTCACCGAAGACTGGCTGGCTGATGCGGCCCGCCGGGATTTGACCATCAACGCTTTGTCCTGTACGGCTGACGGCCTTGTTTACGATCCATTCGGAGGGATCGAAGACTTGGCCGCCGGACGGGTCCGCTTTATTGGACGAGCCCACGAACGCATCGGCGAAGACACGCTGCGACTGCTGCGTTTTTTTCGCTTTTATGGTCGCTATGGCCGCCCACCGCCCGATAACGAGGCTCTGGAGGCTTGCCGCATGCTGGCCCCGCGCCTATCGGACCTGTCGGGAGAACGGGTGCGGACTGAACTGTTCCGAATCTTGGCCCATGATCGCTGTTCCGAAGTCTGGGCCTTGATGCTGGCAACTTCGGTGATGCCTCACCTGATTCCCTCGGCGATCCGGGTCGACCGGCTGGCGGCCTTGGTCGCCTTAGAGAAAGCCTTGGGCCTTGGCCCTGCCGATGACCGAGCCATCGTGCGGCTGGCCGCGTTGCTGACCGCCAACCGAACCGAAACCGAAGGGATCGCCCAACGGTTACGGCTGTCTCGTGCCGAACGTGACCGACTGGTGGGGCTGGTGGCGCCCCCTGTGACGCCGCAGCCCGACGATCCGCCGCTCTGTCTTCGCCGAGCCTTGGTGTCCCTACGGGATGCCGGACGGTTCCAGGATCTGATCCTGCTGGCCGCTGCCACAACGCCCGGCGCCTTCGAGTCGACTCCCAGCGCCCTCTCCTCGGTGCTGACAATGGCCGCCGATTGGCGAGCCGCCCGTTTTCCCCTCTCTGGAAGCGACCTTTTGGCACAAGGCCTTCCCGCCGGCCCGGCCATTGGACACTGGCTTCATGCCCTTGAAGACTGGTGGGCTGAAGACCACTTCAGACCAGACCGCGAAGCCTGCCTTGGCGAACTCAAGCGACGCACGGCAAATTCCCGGTGGAATGAAAAAACTTAGTGACGCTCTGTCACCGTCACGATACAGTACTCGCACCAGGAAGAATGCTTGGCGCTTTGAATTGATGTCTTTCGCCGGCTTCGCTCCTGCAATATCTCCGCCGAAAGAATTAACCCTTCCGGCATCCCCGTCTGTGATCTCCAAAAAAACATAGGCGCTAAACGCCTTCTATGTTGGCACATCATTCAGTAGGACAGGATCCGTGACGAAAAAAAAACCGCGCAACGGGTGTCACGCGGCCTGAGTTTAGGGAGGAAGCGATACCAAACGTCACATCCACAAAGCCCACCGAAACAACGGCGCTCCTGAGTGGATAAAGTGTAAGGTGGTATCGATCTGGGTTACGGCAAGCCGGGTTCTCGGTTTGCCGTTTTTTTTCGCCACTGTCGGCCGCGCGCGCGAAGCCAAGGGCGCGGATGCGCCCGCCCGGCGTTTGAGGGCAACACCTTGGGCCGCGACGGCGGCCCCGCGCGCTCGTGCGCGCGAAGCCAAGGGCGCGGACGCGCCCGCCCGGCGTGTGAGGGTGACCTTGATGTCTTAACATCAAGGTCCGATGCCATGAGCGGCGATTGGCGTGGTTCAGTGGTTTGGTGTATCAAAGACTCAGCCGCGCACTGTCATGGGCGGGACGTTGTCAAGAAGAGTGAGGGTGGGATGAAAGTCCGGCTGTGGCTGTTCGCCTGGATGATGATCGCTGTTGGTGGCGGGGCGGCAATGGCGGAGCCGCCCTTGCTGGCGACGGCGCCAATGCAGTTGGCCATGGGGGTCTTGCCTCAAAGCAGCCCGTTGATGGTGGTCGGGACGGTGTTTCGGGATTGCAGCGATTGCCCCGAGATGGTGGTGATGCCCCAGGGCGCCTATATCATGGGGGCGCCGCCCGGTGAAGAAGAGCAGGAGGGTGTGCCGGTTCGCCAGCGGGGGCGGGCTTTGCCTCAACATAAGGTGTTTATTTCGGACGCTTTTGCGGTCAGTCGCTACGAGATCACGGTGGGCGAGTTCACGCGCTTTGTCACCGCCACCGGGCGCCAGATGGATGGATGCTGGTTGTCGGTCAACGGCGAATGGAAGTTGCTGGAAGATCGGAACTGGCGTTTGCCCGGTTATGGCCAGACCGACCGTGATCCGGTGGTGTGCGTATCCTGGGATGACGCCAAAGCCTATGTGGATTGGCTGAGTGGCGCTATGAAGCAGCAATACCGCTTGTTATCCGAATCGGAATGGGAATTTGTCGCCCGAACCGGCACCCTCACGGCTCGGCCTTGGGGAGCCGCCATTGGTCGTAATTTTACCAGTTGTGCCGGTTGTGGGAGTCGTTGGGATAGCCAACGCCCGGCCCCGACAGGTTCTTTTTCAGTGAACCGCTTTGGCCTTTACGACATGCTTGGCAATGTCGCCGAGTGGGTGGATGATTGTTGGCATGAGAACTACCAGGACGCCCCTCGGGATGGTTCGTCGTGGACCGGCGGCGCCTGCGAATTCCGTGTGTTTCGGGGTGGATCGTGGATTGATCCGCCACGGACCGTTCGTTCGGCTCAACGTGACCGCGATACCCCGCAATTGCGCAGTGCTTTTCTGGGCTTTCGTATTGCCCGGAACATCGAGCCGTAACACGCTCGCAGCGCCCGAGAAGGGGGCGTGACGGGGGCGTGTGACGGGATGGAGTGGGAGGGCAGGAAGATGACGGTCGAACCCGCGCGGCGGCTCCAGGAGGATCGTTCCGTCCGCGAGAGTCGTCGACCCTTATTTTCGGTGTTCGTGGGCTTGGTCGTATTGATGACCGGCGTCATGATGTTTGGCCTTTGTTATTGGCGCACGCTATCCGAAGCGGCCTTCAGCCGCGACCAGTCCCAGGCCTTTACCAATAGCTGGGAACTTGCCCAAGCCGACGCAACGCGTCGGTTGTGGAGCATTGCCAAGATGTTGGGAGCTGACGATAGGGTGTTGCCGCTGTTTGTCGCCGGCAAGCGCGACCCGTTGGCGGCAATCGCAACGCCCTGGTTCCAGGCGTTGCGCAACAATCGGCAATTGACCCGCTTGGACTTTATCCAGCCCGATCGGCGTGTGCTGTTGCGGGTGGGCGAGCCGGCGGTGTTTGGGGATGACGTGAGCAGCGCACCGTTGCTGGCCGCCGAGCAGAGTCACGAAACCCGGTTCGGGCTGGTGGTTGGGGCTGCGGGGGTCGAGTTTGAATTGGTGGTGCCCTTGCTGCGCAACGGTATCATCACCGGCTTTTTGCTGTTGGGCAGCGATTTCGAGGCGATGCTTGAGGATCTGCGGGCGGCGCTTCAGGCTGACTTTCTGCTGGTGTTGGATAAAAACAGGCCAGAATTTCAAGCATCGTCTTCGAATGCGGCCCATCCACTCTGGCGGCCCGCGCATTGGGATCGCTTTGCGGATCTGGTGGTGGCAGCTCAATCCCGGCCTGGTTTGGCCGACGGCTTGGCCCCGGCGCTGACGGGGACTGGCGGTGAGGGGGATGCTGTGCTTCAAAAGGGGCGCGTTTGGCGGGTGGTTGCGGTGCCGGTTGCCGATGCCGCCGGTCACCCTATGGGGCGCATTGATGTGATCCGGGATGATACCGAACATCAACGCACCGCCTGGATCGCGTTGGCTACGTTTGGCGGTGCCATCGTGGGAGTGGCTGGCCTGGCGGTGCTGGTCTGCTACCTGTTACTATATCGGCTTCGGCCAGCTCTGGGTTTAACCGGGCGGCAACGGCATGATATGGAGTTAATGTCCATGCGTGACGGGTTAACGGGACTTTATAATCGCCATTCTATCGAAGTTTTATTATCAAAAGAGCTAGCTCATGTCCGAGAAATTGGATTTCCTCTTTCGGTGATGGTCGTTTCTCTCGATGAATACCGGCTCTCCGACGATAGGGTGGTGCCTGGTTTGGAAGATCGGGTGGCGGTGGCGGTGGCCGACAGTCTCCAGCACCAGCTTCGTTTGGGGGATTTGGCCGGACGCGATACCCATGACCGCTTTGTCCTGGTGGTTCAAAGGGTCGGGGGGATGTTGGCTAAAGACGTGGCCGAACGGCTGCGGCGGGCGATTGCCAGCACCAGGGTTGAGGCACCCTCTGGTTTGCTACCGATCAGCGCCTGCATCGGCGTCGCCTGTTATCCCGAAAGCGGCACCGCGCCCGCTGAACTGATCGCTGCCGCCGAGCAGGCCGTGATTTCGGCCAAGGGATTGGGACGCGGTCAGATCAGGATGGCCGAGATCTAAAAGAAGGCATGGTTTCCCCGGTATCGACGGATGGCGGAGCCTTTGGTAGCCAGACGGTCACGGTGGTTCCTGTTCCAACCTCGCTGTGGATACTGAGGGTGCCACCATGCAGATTGACGAGTCCTTGGACCAGAGACAAGCCGAGTCCCGTGCCGCCCTGGGTGCGGGTGTAGCGATTATCGATCTGCTCGAAAGGTCTCGTGACGCGGTCAAGCTGGTCTTTGGGAATGCCGATGCCGGTATCCGAGACCCGGATTTCGACGCCTTCGTTCCGGGCCTCGGCAGCCAGGGCGATCTGCCCGCCGGCTGGGGTGAATTTGATCGCGTTCGAAGACAGATTGAAAAGAATTTGCTTGATCGCGCGCTCGTCGGCCCAGAGCGACAGAGAATCGGCGATGGGGTGGGACGTCAGAGAGAGGCTATGTTTCTGTGCGCTTTCCTGAATTAAGCGGGTGACATCACGAAAAATGCAGGAAATTGGCAATAATCGGAATTCCAATTCCATTTTTCCGGCTTCAATTTTTGAAATATCAAGGATATCATTGATCAAATTTAACAGATGTTGCCCACTCCGATAAACATATCCGGCATATTCAGGATAGTGAGGATTGGTGATGGGGCCTAACATTTGTGATTGGATCACTTCGGAAAAAGCAAGGATCGAGTTGAGGGGGGTTCGCAATTCGTGACTCATAGCCGCCAGAAACCGCGATTTGGCGTCGCTGGCCCGATCCGCAGTTTCTTTGGCATCCCGTAACGCTTCTTCCAAGCGCCTACGATCGGTTAGGTCAAAGATGGTCTCAATAGCCCCCACCACTTGTCCTTTGGAGTCGCGGACCACCGATGCCGCACCACGCAGGAAAACCGGATTGCCGTGAATGCGCGGGATGCTTTCTTCGGCAATCATCGTGTCGCCATGAATTTCTAAATCCGGGTAATTATTACTTTCAAATTCGTCCGGGCGAAGCCTCAAATTAATCAAAATTGGTCGGCGCTGACCATAAAAAGGTAGGGCATATTCGAAATTATCTTTGCCAACGATTTCGCTGGAGCGCACGCCAGTCATTTTCTCCATAGCTCTGTTCCAGTATTGAACCCGCCCTTCGATATCAATGACCATTGTTGCTTCGGGAAGAAGATTTATAACTGATCTCATATACTGCTCTGATTCTTTAATAGTCTCTTCACTTCTTTTTATATCGGTGGCTAATGTTACGGTTTCTTGTTGAAATCTTCTGCGATAATTGTAAAGCTCGAGAAAAATATGAACTTTAGTATTCAGGATTACGGGTTCGATGGGTTTTTCAATATAATCCACGGCCCCGGCAAGATAGCCCCGGCGGCGATGGTCTTCGTCGGCATAGGCGGCAGTCAGAAAAATAACGGGAATGTTGCGGGTTAGTGAGGCGCTGCGCATCAATTCCGCGACTTCATAGCCATTCATGACCGGCATATTCACGTCAATCAGGGCTAACGCAAAATCGTGATCCAGAGCCAGCGCCAAAGCGGCATTCCCCGACATGGCTTCGAACACATCCGCATCGTGGTGGTTCAGGAGTCGCCTCAAAGCCAACAGATTCGCCGGTTGGTCATCGACGATCAGAATCTGGGGGCGTGTGGCGCTTGCACGGGTCATTCGAAAAGCGTCCGGGCCGGGGGAGGGATCGAATCTGAAGGTCGAGGTTGGTCGAATTACGGCTCAGTGAGATTTAGGGGTATTCGGGGCAGAGGCAAGAGCGATGATCAGCTTAAGTAATGTAAGTTATGGGTTCAAGGGCCAAGCCCGATGTTTTGATGCCGGCGAGCCATAACAATGGCACGGCGCCGGCCCTTGGGCCGCCACTGCGTCTCCGCATTCCCGCATCCCGGCATTCCCGTGGACGCGAAGCCCAGGGCGCGTTTTGCGCCCGCTGGCTCCGACAGCCGCAGAGTGATGTTTATGCTCAGTGATTCAGGGCGGCCATGGCTTGAGGGTTGTAACGCTCTCCTTCCGCAATACCAAGGGGAAAGGCTTGGTCGAGGGCGTGGCGATCCTCGTCGATGAGCGTGACCGCCAGGGCACCGATATTTTCTTCCAACAAATGCCTGTGTTTGGTGCCGGGGATCGGGATGATGTCGTTGCCCTGGGCTAGCACCCAGGCCAAAGCCAATTGAGCCGGGGTGCACCCCTTGGCTTTGGCTATGGCCTCCACAGTGTCCAGCAGGCGGAGATTGTGGTCAAAGTTGCTGCCGCTGAAACGGGGGTGATGACGGCGCCAGTCGTCTTCGGGCAGGTCTTCGGGGCGCCGGAAGCGCCCGGTCAGAAAGCCCCGGCCCAAGGGGCTGTAGGCAACAAAACTTACCCCCAACGCCCGGCATGTGGCGAGAATTTCAGGCTCCGGGTTGCGGCTCCACAGGGAGTATTCCGTTTGTAGGGCGGCAATGGGGTGGACGGCGACGGCCCGGCGTAGGGTTGCGGGCGCGGCCTCGGACATGCCGAGATAGCGGACCTTACCTTGCCGGACCAAATCGGCCATGGCGCCGATCGTGTCTTCGATGGGGGTTTGGGGGTCGACCCGGTGTTGATAGTAGAGATCAATGACCTCAACCCCCAGGCGGCGCAGGCTGTCTTCGCAGGACTGGCGAACATAGTCTGGGCGGCCATTCACCCCCAGAAAAGCTCCGCTGGGGCTGCGGACATTGCCGAATTTGGTGGCCAGTGTCACGCGGTCGCGATGAGGACGGATGGCGCGGCCCACCAAGTCTTCATTGCGTCCCAGGCCATACATATCGGCGGTGTCAAGAAAGGTGACCCCGAGATCCAGGGCGCGATGGATGGTGGCAATGGATTCGGCCTCGCTGCCACCGCTGTAGAAGTCGGACATCCCCATGCAGCCCAGGCCAAGGGCCGAGACCGAGAGATCAGGGGTAAGACGTCGGGTGTGCATCGGATGAAGTCTCCCTATCATACCATCGAGCCTTGATGGTGACTCATCAAGGCTGCCCGGCGGGCGCATCCGCGCCCTTGGCTTCGCGCGCATGGGCGCGCGGGGCCGCCGTCGCGGCCCGATACCGGCGATGTATCAGTATCAGGGCTCGCCGGTATCAGAGCCGATTTTAGACGATGTTTAGGGTTTTTAACAGAGTGCATTGACATTGCGCAAACATGCTCATACATTACCGAAATGAGCAGATTAGTGACGATAGGTGAGGCGGCGGACGCCCTTG
>CAIXKV010000113.1 GCA_903920145.1 uncultured Rhodospirillales bacterium | reverse complement strand
GTCGCGGCCCGATACCGGCAGTGTGTCATTGTTATAGCTCGCCGGTATTACAGGTTGACTCTTCAAGGCTGCCCTCAGACGCCGGGCGGGCGCATCCGCGCCCTTGGCTTCGCGCGCATGGGCGCGCGGGGCCGTCGTCGCGGCCCGATACCGGCAGTGTGTCATTGTTATAGCTCGCCGGTATTACAGATGGTATCGGTTCGGATACCGTCCACGCGTTGAAACACAAGGAAGCCTGAGTGTGTCGATCTCCAAGTGCTGCAAGTGGACATTGGTCTTAGCCTTGATCCTGGTCGCCGGAGCTACGATCACCGGCCTGCCCGTCCGGGCCGTGGCTTTCGACGGCCAGGAGGCCCCAACGGCTCAGATCACCGATCCTCGCGCCCTGGAACAGATTGAGCGGCTGTTTGCGGCGGCTCAGTCGGCGCTGGCCAAGGGGGACGGTAGCGCAGTGCTGCCGCTGTTGTCCCGTGCCAGCCGATCCCGGATCGAGGCCGTACATTCCGCCGCCCGCGCAGGCTCCGCCGCCAATTTGACTCCGTTGAGTCCGGCGGAAAAGGTGGCGGTGCTGTCCTTGCAGCGGTTCGTGCCCCATGCCCAACTGCAACGCTGGACCCCGTCCGATCTGATCAACCGCGCCCTAGCCGAACATTGGCTCGGCCCGGCCACTATCGCCCAAAGCAGCCTTGGGAAGCTGACCTTCAACGGCTCCCGCGCCAGCGCACCATTGCTCCTGAAAGGCCGCCCCAGCTTGGTCAGTGCCGCCTTTGTGCGTGATGGTAGTCAATGGCGGATTGACCTTGGCCGAACCCTGGCCGTCGCCGACGAATTGCTCCGCGCCGTCGCCTCTCTTTCCGGTCGAGGCGAAGAGGATGCCATTCGCGAATGGGTTGGGCACTTGCAGGCACCGACCCACTAGCCGTCCCGACCAGAGCCGTCCGTAACCATATCAAGGCTCGATGGTTATGAATCCCGACCTTTTGAACCGAGGACTATCCCCCGACAGCGGGCTTTGCTAGTGTCGCTCCCTTCAGGGAGACCGAGATGAGTGATGTCGAGACGTTCCGGAAGGCACGGGGGGCCTTTTTCACGCCGCCCGAGATCACCCGGTTCATTGTCGACTGGGCTGTTCGGACCCGGAGTGACTGCGTGTTAGAGCCATCATGCGGCGAGGCGGCCTTTTTGTTGGCCGCCGGGCGCCAGTTGGCCGCGCTCGGGCTCGCGCCGGCAGATCTGCCTACCCGCCTGCATGGCATTGAAATTCATCGCATTTCGGCAGATCGTGGTTTGGCCTGTCTGCGTCGGCAAGCGTTGGACGCCACAGTGCGAGTCGACGATTTTTTCGACTGTCCGCCCGAACCGATCTTTGACGCCGTGGTTGGCAACCCGCCTTATATCCGCTACCAGCATTTTACCGGCGAGGCCCGGCTGAAGTCCCTAGAGGCCGCGTTGGCCGCCGGAGTCCGACTCACTGGTTTGGCTAGCTCGTGGGCCGCGTTCGTGATCCATGCCAGCCAATTCCTCAAACCCGATGGCCGGCTGGGATTGGTGCTGCCCGCCGAACTGCTGACCGTCAATTATGCTGCCCAGGTTCGGCGGTTCCTGCTCAATCGCTTCTCCCGCGTCCGACTCGTGATGTTCGACAACCGGGTGTTCCCGGATGTTTCCGAAGAGGTGGTCCTGTTGTTGGCCGAAGGCAACGGTGGGGCTTCCAGTTTCGAAGTGTTTCAGGCGCGGGATGCCAATCACTTGGCCCAACTCGACCCCTGTTCCTGGACCGGATTCGACCTTGGCACCGTGGATAAATGGACTCCGGCCCTTTTATCTCAATCGTCGTTCGACATTTATCGGCGCCTTTGTGATCGCGACGTATTTTCATCAATGCTCGATTGGGGCTCAACCTATCTGGGTGCAGTCACTGGCAATAACAAATACTTCACGGTCAATAAGGCCGAGATCGCTCAGTACGGGCTGGCCGCTGGCGAATTGGTGCCGATTTCACCGCCGGGATCACGTCATCTATCGGACCTGAGCTTCTCGCCCACCCGCTGGCGGAGCCTGCGCGAAGCCGGCGGACGCTGCTATCTGTTCTATCCCAAAAAAGAACCCTTAAGCACTGCTGCCGCCCATTATATCGATATGGGGGAACAGAAAAAAGTTCATCACGCCTATAAATGTCGGGTTCGCAATCCCTGGTGGCGCGTTCCGCTGGTCAATAAGCCCGATTTACTGTTCACCTACATGAATCACGACCGCCCCCGCCTAATTACCAACGAAGCCAAAGTTCAGATCATCAATTCCATCTATGGCATTTTGTTGCGCCCGGATCGCCGCGCCCTTGGCCGCGCGCTTTTGCCTTTGGCTGCGCTGAACAGCGTAACCCTGCTGGGGGCGGAAATGGTGGGCCGGGCCTATGGCGGCGGTTTGCTCAAGCTCGAACCCAAGGAAGCGGATCAACTGCCCATGCCCACCCCGGCCACGGTCGCAGCCGTGGGGCCAACCCTGGCGGCTTTGCGACCCCAATTGATCACCGCGTTACGCCGCAATCAGCTGGAACAAGCGGTTGAATTGGTTGATGATGTGATGTTGTCCCAGTATCTCCATATTACGGCCCATGACCTGACGGCACTCCGGGATGCCCGCGACCTGTTGTTCCGCCGTCGCGTCAGCCGGGGCCGAGCGCTCAAGGGTGAAGAGGGTGCTTTGGACGGAAAAGGTGGCAGCCATGGCGAGAATTGACGACTTGATGGCCAAAGCCATCGGAACCTTGCCCACCAAACCGTTGGATGCCGCCAGCCGCGCCGATAAAAAGGCTTACAGTGAGAAACTGTCGCGGGTGGTGGCGCTCGCCTTCGCCGAAGAGTTGCGCCTGCGTGGTATGACCGAAGCCCGACCAACGCCTCCTGGCGTGCTGGGGGATTCCGGAGCCGAGCGGCGGATTGCCGGTGGAATCGGGGCAAAAAAGGTTGATGTGACCTGGGCCACCGAAGAATCCGGTCTGATTTTAGGGATATCGGTTAAAACAATCAATTTTCGCGATGCCAAAACCCGGAATTTCCAAAAGAATCTGACCAATCGTCGCGCCGATATGTTGATAGAAGCGGTGACGTTGCATCGTCGCTTTCCGTATGCCGCCTTGGCTGGCTTCTTTTTCTTTGATAAGGAAGCCGAATCCGACGCCACCGAAAAGCGCCGTTCGACATTACACAACGCTCATGCCCGATTGCGCCTGTTCACGGGCCGCAACGATCCCGCTGGCCGAGATGAGCAGTATGAACGCCTTTATTTGGTTCTGCTGGATGCCAATGCCGAAGGCTGTACGCTTCGAGCCTGGGAAGTCGGCAAGCCAAATCAAGACGTTTCCTTTGATGAGATTTTCACCGGCTTTACCGAACTGGTGGCCGAACGGAATCCAGACTTTTACGAATCTCTTGATGGTCGCCTCGTTCGGGCAGCCTCCTGACCTTGGAGACAAAAACGCCTCGCAAAAGCCCAACGCCCCGTAAGACCGAGTCCCACGATGTCCAGGGCTCCCTGCGCCGAATGGAAGCGGCAGCCTGGGGTGCCGTCCAAGCGATCCGCCCTGAAGCCACGTCGACGCCCTGCGATGGCACGGTTCTGGTGGTGGCCGACGCCTTCGACTGGTTGGCGGCCCTCCCCAGGGACAGCGTCCATGGCATTGTGACCGATCCTCCCTATGGCCTGATCGAGTATGAAGGCCAAGATCATGATAAGTTGCGTGCCGGTCAGGGCGGCGTATGGCGGCAACCGCCTTCGTTCGATGGAGCGCGCCGCTCTCCGTTGCCTCGCTTTACGGTTCTCACCGACGCCGATAAAAAGCGGCTGGAAGGCTTTTTTGGGCAGTTAGCCCAAGCAACCCTGCGCGCCTTGGTGCCGGGGGCCCACCTGATCCTCGCTTCCAACCCTTTGCTATCGACCACAACCTTTGCCTGTTTTGAAGCCGCTGGCTTTGAAAAACGCGGCGAAATCATCCGATTGGTTCAAACCTTGCGGGGTGGTGATCGTCCAAAGAACGCCGAAGCCGAGTTTCAAGAGGTGACGGTTATGCCCCGCGCCGGCTGGGAGCCCTGGGGCCTATTCCGCAAGCCGATCAGTGAGAAAACGGTGGCCGCTAATTTGCGGCGTTGGGGCACCGGCGGGCTCCGCCGGGTCTCCCGATCCGAACCGTTCCGCGACGTGATCGCCTCTTCCCCCACACGAGCGGACGAGCGCGCCCTGGCGCCCCATCCTTCCCTGAAACCCCAGCGTTTCATCCGGCAACTGGTCCGCGCAACTCTGCCTCTCGGTCTGGGCGTCCTGTATGATCCCTTTGCTGGCGGCGGGTCGACACTCGCCGCAGCTGCGAGGCTCGGGTATAAAGCGGTGGGGACTGAACGAGATGACACATATGCATCCATAGCCCGCCGAGGCATTCCCCTTCTCCGCGATCTTTATTCCGATGAGGAGCGCCCGCAGTAAAAGTGCCTTTCCTTCAACAGAACCGGATCCCCCTGTTTCGTAGGCTCCGCCATTGAGACCCCGGCCATTCCCTGCTATCGGATAGCGGAGTCGCCCTGTGGGCTGAATCGGCCCCTTTCTGTTGGGACAACGGAGGAACACCCCTTGCCCGCTTATCGTTCGCGCACCAGCACCCATGGCCGCAACATGGCCGGCGCCCGCTCGCTGTGGCGGGCCACCGGCATGAAGGATGGTGATTTTGGCAAGCCCATTATCGCCGTCGCCAACTCCTTCACGCAGTTCGTCCCTGGCCATGTCCACTTGAAAGACCTGGGCCAGTTGGTGGCGCGCGAGATCGAGCAGGCCGGCGGTGTTGCCAAGGAATTCAACACCATTGCTATCGACGACGGCATCGCGATGGGGCATTCAGGCATGCTGTACAGCCTGCCTTCGCGGGATTTGATTGCCGATTCGGTCGAATACATGGTCAATGCCCATTGTGCCGACGCCCTGGTGTGCATTTCCAACTGCGATAAAATCACGCCGGGCATGCTGATGGCAGCTTTGCGGCTGAACATCCCGACCGTCTTTGTCTCGGGCGGCCCGATGGAGGCCGGACGCGGGCACTTCGGCGGCAAGGCCAAAGCCCTGGACCTGATTGATGCCATGGTTGCCGCCGCCGACGATCGGGTCAGCGATGAAGATGTGGCCGCCATGGAGCGGGCCGCTTGTCCAACCTGTGGTTCCTGTTCGGGTCTGTTCACCGCCAATTCCATGAATTGCCTGATGGAAGCCCTGGGACTGGCCCTGCCCGGCAACGGGACGCTGGTCGCCACGCACACCGGACGCAGGGACTTGTTTCTGGGAGCCGCCCGACAGGCGGTGAGTCTGGCCCGGCGGTGGTACGAGCAAGACGATGCCTCGGCCCTGCCCCGCTCTATTGCCAACCTCGCAGCCTTTGAAAATGCCATGGCCCTGGATATCGCCATGGGCGGTTCTACCAACACCGTGCTGCATCTTCTGGCCGCCGCCGCCGAAGGCGAAATCGACTTTACCATGAAGGACATTGACCGGCTGTCGCGCCGAGTCCCCAATTTGTGCAAGGTCGCCCCCTCTGACCCGGAAACTCATCTGGAAGATGTTCACCGGGCCGGCGGCATCATGGCTATCCTGGGGGAACTGGACCGCGCGGGCCTTTTGAATCGTGACGTGCCGACGGTTCATGCTCCAACTCTGGGAGCCGCTCTGGACCAGTGGGACATTGCACGGAATCCGACTCCTGAGATCGAATCCTTCTTCCGTGCCGCCCCCGGCGGCATTGCCACCACCGTTGCCTTCAGTCAGAGCCGACGCTACGAAGCCCTAGACCGTGATCGCGCCCACGGCACAATCCGCGATCTGGAGCACGCCCATAGCCGGGATGGTGGTTTAGCCGTCCTCTACGGCAATCTAGCCGAGCATGGCTGTATCGTCAAAACCGCTGGCGTTGATGCCTCTAATCTGGTGTTTGCGGGACCGGCTCGGGTCTATGAAAGCCAGGAAACGGCGGTGGCCGGGATTTTGGGCGGCGAGGTGGTCGCCGGAGACGTGGTGGTGATTCGTTACGAAGGCCCCCGAGGGGGGCCTGGCATGCAGGAAATGCTGTATCCCACCAGCTATCTAAAGTCCAAAGGCTTAGGCAAGGCCTGCGCCTTGATCACCGATGGCCGGTTCTCGGGCGGTACATCGGGCCTATCCATTGGCCATGTCTCACCTGAAGCCGCCGAGGGCGGCGTCATTGCTTTGGTGGCAACCGGCGATCGGGTGGAAATCGACATCACCAACCGCATCATCCGGTTGGCGGTTCCAGAAACCACGCTAGCCCAACGCCGCGAGGCCCAAGGCACCCGCGCTTGGCAACCCGCCAATCGGACACGCACGGTGTCTCCGGCCCTGCGGGCTTACGCCGCCATGACCACCAGCGCCGCTCGGGGGGCTGTTCGCGACGTTTCCCGATTGGAGTCGTAAAGGGAAGCGTGCTCTGCCTCATGGGCATTAGTTGGCCACGTCAGCCAAATTGAAGATCCAAATTGAAGATGAAGAGTGGGAGCGCGGGCGAGATACCCGCGCTCCTGTCAAAGAAGCTGACGCAGCCCATTAGGTGCAGCCCATTAGGTATAGTGCCATTCCCTTTCGGGTGTGGGCAGAACCCACCAACAGTCACACCGTTGCGGTTTTATAAGGCTTGCCGGCTTCCATGTCCGATTCCCCTCCGAAACGGGTTCTCCAGATTTTGGAAACCTACTTGCCGCTGATCGGTGGTGCTGAATTTCATCTGCACTACCTGACCCAAAACCTGATCGCCCAGGGCTATCAGGTGGAAATTGTCACTGGCCTTGCCGATGGTCCGGTCGAGCATCAGGACATTTGCCCGGTGCATCGGTTGCCCCACGCGGTCGGACGGCGAGCGGCCCCCTATGTCGGGATGTGGCTGCTGCGGTTCCTGATCTTGTTCCGCCGGTTTGACCTGATTCACGTTCACCACAGCTCGTTCCTGGCTTTTGTGGCGGTCATCGCCGGCAAATTGACGGGCCGCCCGGTGGTGGTGACTCTGCATGGCCTGGGGGTGCTCGACAGTTCGGTGGGGCGCTGCCCGATCCGAACGCTCTACCGTTGGGTCTCGTTACGAGGAGCCGCTCGGATCATCGCCACCAGCGAGGAACTCTTGGCGGTGGCGCTGCGTTTCGCCCCTCCTGAGCGGATTGTCGAACTGACCAATGGCGTTGATACCACCCTCTTCGCGCCCACCGCACCGCGCCGTTTTGAAGAGGCTGGTAAAACTCTGCGGCTGGTGACTCTGCGCCGGCTGAACCCCAAAAATGGCGTCCATTTCGTCATCGATGCCCTGGCGGCGGCAGGATCACGGCTGACCGCCCAATTGCGAATCGTCGGAGACGGACCGCTACGCCCCGCCATCGAAGCCGCCATCGCCGAGCATGGATTGGGGGACCGGGTTCGGTTCGAGGGCTTTTTGTCTCACCGGCAGGTGATGCCGATTCTGGACGCATGCGACGTCGCCCTGTTCCTGTCCACGGCGGAATCCACCAGCCTGGCGGCGTTGGAGTGCATGGCCAAAGGATGCTTGGTGGTGTGCAGCAATGCTGGCGCCTTCCCGCGTTTTATCCGTAACGGTGAAACCGGCTTTATCGTTCCGCTGTTTACCGAAGGCCAATCCGACTATGACGCCCCGGCCCATCTGGAGCCCTGGCAGGCGGCTCGGGTTGCCGAAACCCTAATCGCCCTCCAGGCGATGCCGCCCGCCGAACTCCAGCGCATCGCCGAGCAGGCTCGAGACGAGGTCCGCACCCGATTCGACTGGTCGGCCATCACCGCCCGAACCGTCGCTGACGTTTACCTCCATCCTTCGGTAAAAGGCGCAGGCCGGCCATGACCTCGACCACAGACATCCCCGCTACGACGACCACGGCTTCATCCCCCGCCCCTCTTCCGGCGAGCCATGACCAGGACACACCGCCGGTATCGGGCTGCAACGATGGCCTCCCGCGCTTGTGCGCACGAAGCCACGCTTGGCTGTCGCCCCTTTGCCTCTTCGCCTGTTTGCTGTTGGCTTGGCCAGTGATCATCGCACCCAGCCCGGCGGCGGTGGGGTGGGACGATGCTTATTACCTGCACAGGGCCGCCTGCATTACGCACGCGATATTCGAGCCAACCTTGACCGACTTTAGCAACTGCCTGGCTTTGGTGGTCAAGGCACCGCTGATGGCTTGGTTGGCTTGGCCTTGGGGAGCCCAGGCTGCAACCTCGGCTGGCATCGGTCTGCCTTTTGTCTCCTTGGCGGTGCTGACCTTTGGGGTGGTGATCGCCATTGCCGAGGTGATGCTGTGGCTGGCCATTCCCCCCCTGTTGATCCTGTTGGCCTTCGCCAGCCTGTCCCTGAATCAGCTTCTTTGGGTCATCGCTGGGGGATATGAGGGCGATACGCTGGTATCGCTGCTGGTGGTGCTGTTGGGATTGTTAGTGCCGCTGGAGTTCCGATGCTCCCGGCGTGGGCTGTGGCACAGCATTGCGCGCGGTTTAGCCTGGGGCGCCGTGATCGCCCTGGGAGTCATGGCCAAGACCTCTTTCGGGTATTTCGCCGCGCTGCTAGGGCCGGCGTTGCTCTATTTGCGCGCCTCCCGAACCAGCCTCGCCGATGGCGCCATTGCCGCCACCGCCGGCTTGGTGACGATTGCGCCGGTGGTCGCCTATCATCTGGTCCATTGGGACACCATCATTGGCCATGTTTTGATCTCAACGGTGGGCGCCCAGGCCAAATACACCTCTTATGGCCTGGGCTTCGGCGGCTATCTGGTGACGCTGTTTGGGCGCTGGGGTTGGTTTTCTGCGGTGGTCGGAGCCGCATTGGTGGCAACCCTGGCGGCAACCTTGATCAGTCGCCCGTCGCTCCACGCCAAACGCTCGGTACGGACGTGGGCATGGTTAGGATGGCCTGCGCTGGTGCTGGTGGGCTATTTGCTGCTCACCGCTTCCAGCCAAAATCACGACCTGCGTTATGGCCTGCCCTTTCTGGTGGGGTTGCCGTTCGCTTTGGCGGCGCTAGCCACCGCCGAACCTGCCGGCCCGGTCTTACGCTGTGGAACCCCAACCAACGGAGTGTTGGCAGTGCTGCTGGTGTCGGTGCTGCTGTCGATTCCCATGATCCAACGCCCAGACCTGCGCTATGTTTCCGAAGCGCGAACCGTGCTGGCGGCGTTACCCAACGACCGGCCCTTCACCCTGCTGGTGGCCTCGGACGACAGCGCCATCAATCTTGAAACCTTTTTATTGGCGCAACAGCTCGATCTGCAACGCTTTGGTCGGCTGCATATCGACACGGTGGTTTACGACGAAATGCTGGGTCATTCCGAAACCGAAATGATCGATCGCCTAACCCAAGCCGATGGAGTGGTTTTGCTGTCGGGCCTGATCCGCAAGGCTCCTGAATGGACCAACCGCCATGCTGCCAGCTTCCGCGAGCATATCCTGGCGAAGGGGGCCCACCGACAAGACGTCGGACTGCCGTTCCTGGAACTGTATCTGCGGTGACATCGGCGAGCCCTGATCCTGACACAGCGCCGGCATTTGGTTCGCCTTGATGGGGGATACTGGGGTGATGACAACCGGCACCGTTCAAGCGCCGGTTGTCATCACCCGCGAAGCCGGGAACCCCATGGAAGCCACGGTATTGCTTCCTATTTGGCTGACAATGTCCAGGGAGCCCCCGTGCAACTCCATCAGGTTGCGACTGATGGCTAACCCCAAGCCCGTTCCTTCCAGTTTCCGCGACAAGCGCGAATCCGCCTGTTGAAACGGTTCAAAGATGCGCGGTAACATTTCGGTATCGATACCTTCGCCGGTATCCGTGACTGAAATGATCATACGCCCGCTGTCATCCACGCCAGCCGAAACCGTAACAACCCCACCATTGGGGGTAAACTTAACGCTGTTTGAGAGCAAATTCAGCAGAACCTGCATCACCGAGCGCCGATCCGCCCGAATGTGCGGCAGCCGGTCGGCAAGATGGGCATCGAGCGTCACACCGCCATCTTCAGCACGAGTCCGAACCATGGTCAAACAAGATTCAACAACAGAGGGAATGTCCATTTCATCTTCAATCAGATCAAAGCGACCAGCATCGATACGCGCCATATCCAATAAATCATTGATAATACGCAATAGATGCTGACCACTCTCATAGATCGTTCCAGCATATTCGACGTAGCGCGGAAGCATAGCGCCAAATAACTCTCGCATGAGAATTTCTGAAAAGCCAATAATTGCATTTAATGGCGTGCGCAGTTCATGACTCATATGAGCTAGAAATTCGCTCTTGGCGCGATTGGCCAGTTCAGCCTGGCTTTTAGCCGCCAATAGTGCGGCCTCAGTGGTTTTTCGTTCAGTAATATCACGAATAACGCCAACAAACGAGCGCCTCCGTGTCCGATGATCGCCCTCGAAATACTCTCCACGATCGATGATCTCAGTGATCGCCAGTTCAATCGGAATCAAACTGCCGTCTTTACGCTGGGCTAACAGTTCCCGTTCTTTACCGATGATCCTGGCCGAAGCGCCACGTCTGAAATTACTTATCAGGGTGTCGTTCTGATCATGAGCCTGCTGTGGAACCAGTAATGTTACGCTGCGCCCGATCATTTCGTAAGCCCGCCAACCGAACAACCGTTCAGCGGCATCGTTAAATGTCTCGATGATCCCTTGTGAATCGGCGGTAATCACGGCGTCGAACATTGACGATAGAATGGCATGCATGCGATTGGCAAAGGCCAATAGTGCCGCTTCGGTGCGCCTACGTTCGGTAATGTCCTTGATGATACAAACCATCAAGAAACGCTCACACCAATCCATGACTGTACTGGTAATTTCCGCCGGAACAGTCCCGCCATCGGCGCGTTGGATCAAAACTTCACTGCTCTGACGTCCCGGCTGGTGTGCACGAAGATGAAACAGATCGCAGTAGTGATCTTTTTCCCCCTCTGGATACAACTGAGCTTGCGGAGTTCCGATGATTGCATCTCGGCTTCGTCCGACGAGGTCGGCAGCCTGGGGATTGCACGCGATGATCAGGCTGGTTTCGGTATCCACCACGATAACCGCCTCACCCGAGACTTCGAACAGGCGCGTAAAAAAAGGACCGGACTCAGACTCGCTTTGGATTGCCACAGGCCAAGCAAGGGGGATCGGGGGTTGGAAAACCGGGGCCTGAAGAAGATGGGGCACCGGATGACGGACTAAAACGGCCTTTTCATCGGAAGTTACATCTATTAATGCGAACACCCCTGCAACAGCACCATCATTCCCACATAACAAAGTACAACTCTCAATTACCGTCACGATGTGGCCGTCACGATGAAGATAGCGGGTCGGGGCCGGCCCGGTTCCGGGCTCGCCAGCCAGCAGGCGAACCCGCTCGGCCATGCGAAGCTTGCGGTCTTCGGCAGGCACGATGGTCTCGCTCAAGCTGCCTTTCAGTTCAGAATCGGTATAGCCGAGAATTTCGCAAAATACAGGATTAGTTGCAAGTATCCGTCCATGGGCTCCCGTGATCACCACGCCCTTCGGCGACTTCCAAAAAGCTGTCGCGATGTTTTCCGGGTCCATCAACCTGCACCCTGCCTGCCCCGTCCCGCGCTGCGGGCCGGTAAACTTTATCATTCAGGGTAATAGCTTGATGATATCCCCGGCGCAAGATACCTGTCGAAGAAAAAACGGCCCGATATCATCAAAAGCTGCCCTCAAACGCCGGGCGGGCGCGTCCGCGCCCCCCTAGAGTCTCAACATGGGGGCTTCGCGCGCATAGGCGCACGGGGCCGCAGTCGCGGCCCGGAGATCATTCCGCCAGCGGATCGCCGTCCTTACGAAGTGGATACGGTTAGCACCAGTTTGCCGGTGGCCCGACGATTGGCCAGCAGCGTCAATGCCTCTGCGGCGCGCTCCAGGGGGAATCTTTGGGACACCAATGGTCTTAGCTTCCCGTCTTCGCACCAAGAAAATAATTCACGAAAACTTTCGGCTACAAGCTGAGGCGCATGCCGACGATACGATCCCCAATAGAGACCAATCGCGGCACAATTCTTGACCAACAGCAGATTGGCCGGAATCTGCGGCGTCGCGCCGCCCGCAAACCCGATCACCAACAAGCGAGCTCCCCAGGCGATACTCCGCAAACTCTTGTCAAACCCCTCGCCGCCGACCGGATCATAAACCACATCGACACCGCGTCCATCGGTCAATTCGCGCACCCGTTCGCGGATGTCCTCGCTCTTAGTATCAATCAGGTAATCGGCGCCATGAGCAGCGGCTACCGCGACCCGCTCTGGCCCGGCAGCCGAAGCGATCACGGTCGCTCCCAGAGCCTTACCGATCTCCACCGCCGTCAACCCGACCCCGCCAGCGGCACCGTGGACCAGCAAAATGTCTCCGGCCTGGAGCCGAGCCCGCTCCCGCAGCGCGATATGCGACGTTCCGTAAGCGATGGGAAAACTGGCCGCAACAGCAAAATCCATGGAGTCCGGGATCGGAAACACGTCTTCGACCCGTGCGACCGCCTGTTCGGCAAAGCCGCCATGATCCAACACCGCCGCCACCCGCTGCCCCACCGTCAAGCCGGTCACATCGGGGCCGATTTCCTCCACGATCCCTGCGACCTCCAAACCTGGAGAGAACGGAAAGGCCGGTTTCTCCTGATATTTGCCGGCGATCATCAACGTATCGGCAAAGTTGATTCCGGCAGCCGCCACCGCCAACCGCACCTGCCCCGGCCCAACCGACGGCGGAGGAACATCAAGCAGCTTGAGAAATTCCGGCCCACCCCAGCCCTGACAAATAACCGCACGCATGCGCCTTTCCTCCCTTTAAGCTTTGTTTTCGAGCCAACCGGGGGCCGGGCGAAGAACGCCAACAGGCCGACCGGACCAATTGGTAAGCACCGGCACCGCCAGCGCGTCGGATACCGCCACTCCGAAACGACGGAGCAATGCCGCCAAGGCAACATTTTTACCCCTCGGCGTACCGTCTTCGATCTTGAGGGCAATCCCCAGTTCCCGTTCCATCAACACCGCCACCGCAATCCCTTCGCCACCGCTCTTGACCAACACCGCCCCCGGAGCCCCCTCCATCACGCCGGTATCAAAGCTGGTCCGGCCCCCAATTAGCACCGGGTGACGGCTCCACGCCTCGCGTACCCGCAAGAGGGCAGCGAGCCGGGCCGATACCAGCGACGGGTCAGCACCAAGGCTCGCCGGTATAACCGGCGCGGCAAAGCGTGCCATAGCCGTCGCCAAGGCCGCCAACGGCATCGCCCATGTCGGAACACCACAGCCATCAACCGCCATCGGCGCCTGAGCACAAGCCACGCCGGTCATGGCCTCCAGAATCGCTGCGACCCGACGTTGAGCCGGATGATCTGGATGATGGTAACCCGCCAAAGGCTCCCGATGGTGAAGAATGGTTGTCAGCAGTCCCAAATGTTTACCGGAACAGTTGTTATGAATCGCTGTTGCTGGCATCCCAGCCCGGATCAGCGCAGCGGCAGCGTCCTCATCGAAAGGAGGATGTGCTCCGCACATCAAGGCGGAGGGCTCCAACCCCATTCGACTGAGCCAATGGCCAAGCCTTTCCACATGACAGGGCTCGCCGCTATGGGAGGCGCAGGCCAACGCCAAATCCTCGGAGCCCAAACCAAAGGCGTCCAGAGCCCCACTTTCGACCAATGGAATGGCTTGCAGGGATTTCACGGCAGAGCGGGGATAGACCGACAACCAAGGATCGCCCCAGGCTTCGAGAATCTGCCCCGAAGCATCGGCAACCACGGCATGACCGCGATGGCGCGACTCGACCCAATCCCCCCGCCAAAGCTCCGCCATCACCGGCGGTGTGTTATCATCAAAGCTCGCCGGCATCACAGCACGGACCTAGACCACAGGGGCTGCTTGCTCTCGGCGCCGGGGCGGTGCAAGCTGTTATGCAGAGTGGGGTGTGACCTCGACAGGATCAAGTGGGCCGCGATGAAGGGATATTTCGCCATTGGCGTTGAGGGGGTCAGCAAAGCCGGAAACTTGGGCGCCCTGATGCGAACCGCCCATGGCTTCGGCGCCAGTTTCGTCTTTGCGGTCGCGCCGAACCCGGACCTGCGGGAGGTCCATCTGGTCGATACCTCGGACACCGGCGCCAACCTCCCCTTTTACACCTACCCCGACGTGGCGGGATTGGTGCTTCCCCGTGATTGCTGTCTGGTGGGCGTCGAACTGCTGGACGAAGCCGTCGACTTACCCAGTATCCGCCATCCGCCCCGCGCCGCCTATGTGTTGGGACCGGAGCGCGGCGCCCTGTCCCCGGCCTTGGTGGCCCGCTGTCACTTCATTGTCAAGATTCCGACGCGATTTTGTCTTAATGTTGGGATTGCTGGTGCCCTGGTGATGTATGACCGCATGATCTGCCTGGGCCGTTTCGCCGAACGTCCGGTTCGCGTGGGCGGCCCGACCGCCGCCGCTCCGCTTCACATCCACGGCCCGCAAAAAATTCGCAATCGTCGGCGTTAAAAACCTGGGGGGCACGCGGCCCCGCCCGGCTCATCTCCCATGATGACGCACTAAATGATCCATGAGCATCTGAGAAAGCTGATCAATGCGCCCTTCCAGACGATGCAGCGCGGCTTGTGAAGACATCACCGCCTGATCCTCTTCCCCATTCCGATCTCGAACCTGATCTCCAGGGGAACTGATACCGGCGAGCCCTGATCCTGACACATCGCCGGTATCGGGCCGCGACGGCGGCCCGGCGTCTGAGGGCAGCCTTGATGAGTCACCATCAAGGCTCGATGGTATGAGAGGACTCGATGGTTCCGGTAAATTTGCTGAATCCGCATAGATCATCCGTCTCACTTCGGCTAACGTCTCTTCTATGGACTCGATCGCCTCAGGCTGCTGGCCCGCATCCGTCATAGGGCACCTCCTGGGCCAGTATCCAAGGCGATGCCCCGAGAGTCAAGGCAGAGACCGATGGGAAAGCCAAGCCGCGCGCCTCTTTTAAGTAAATTCATGTACAAAGGCACTGCTCTTCCCATAAAATACTAAATGATCGGCGCAATATCTCTATTGTATATTATATAGATTTGAAACTATATCGTCAAAAAGAATCTCAATCAGCGAAGCTAACCTATTATCATTGATAGCATCTTACTTTCGACCGAGAACCGAAGCCGCCTAGCCATAGGCTGGCCATACCGTCGAGCCTTAATGCTGGCGCATCAAGACGGCCTAGACGCTGGTTTCGCGCACAGGGGCCGCCCCGTTTCAGCCCGACCCACCCCCCGAGATAGCGATTGCGCCTTCGGCGGTGTGGGCGTTATGGTGTCCCTGCTTTTCGGGTTGGCGTGTCCCGAATGCAGATGGTCATTCCCGGAACCAAACGCCCGGATCGGACATGACTGAAGAACCGACAGCTCTTAGGCACACGGAATTGCGCAGTTTGTGCGCGTTCTGGCTCAAGCAATGCCCAGAGGGAGGTCTGCCGCTCGCAACCGATGTTGAGCCGGCTGACCTGCGTCGGTGGCTGCCCAATCTGTTGATCATGCATGTCCGCCCTAACGGTAACTTCTACTATTCTTATTATGGTCGCGCGCTGGCCCGCGCTTTTGGGGAAAACCGGCTTGGCCAAACCTTGGCCGATCTTCCCGAAGCCGTCCGCGCGACTCTGCGCGAAGAATACGAACTGGTCTGTCGCCAGCGTTCCCCCATCCATCGCATCTATACCGCCAACTTCAACGATGTGCGCCAAACTTGGGAACGGGTGGTGCTGCCGTTATCGTCGGACGGCGAGGTCATCGATAAGCTGTTGGTCGCAGCCTACGAGCTTTAAGCTTTTCGGTGGGCCTGGTCGTTGTTTCCGGTCGCCTTGGCGGCTAAGATCGGACTCGTCCCGAGCGCCCCAGGATCATCGATGAAACCGAGTATTCCCTACCGACCGGCTTACACCGAAAAATCCCGCATCACCATGGTTGACGAGTTCAACATGTGGTGCGCGCTGAACGATCAGCCGTTCAACCTGATTCAGCATGTTTGGCCGGATGGCATGGTCGAATGGGATCTGGAAATCCATCCAGGAACCCCCAAGGCCGAGATCATTTACGGGACAGGCCAAGACAACGGCACCATGGCGGTCATTTCAGCCTTTGCTTTTCTGGCCGGGTCCGAATGGGCGGAAGAACGCCACGCGGCGGCCCAGGCTGCACTAGCCGAGGACGAAGACGAGGGTCCGCCGCTCCAGCCCGCGCCCCCCTCGCCACTCCAGGCCACCGCACGGGTTCCGGCCTCGGTCGAGACTGGAAGCGAAACCAGCGATGACAAGACCGACGACGAAATCGACGATTCCAACGCCGAGGACGAAGACGCCGAGGACGGAAGCGATGGCGAAACTCTTCCCGTTGCGCTCGGTGCGACCGAACCTGCCGCCACGGCTCCGGTAACGGGTGGCCGTGCCCGCGTTCCGCCCTTGGATTTACTGCAACTGCCGCCGCCACGCCCGCCCCAGACCCTTGATGAAGGTTTGTTGGCACGCAACGCCCGTAGTCTCGAAACCGTTCTGAAGAATTTCCGCATCCGTGGCGAGATCATGGATGTTCGCCCCGGCCCGGTGGTCACGCTGTACGAATTGGAACCGGCCCCCGGCACCAAATCCTCGACAGTCATCAACCTGACCGACGACATCGCCCGTTCGATGAGCGCCATGGCTTGCCGTATCGCCATCGTGCCGGGACGCAGTGTCATCGGTGTTGAACTGCCGAATCCCGTGCGCGAAATGGTTTATCTCCGGGAAATGCTGGTCGCCGATGCCTTCCAAAACACCTCGGCCCGATTGGCGGTGGTGTTGGGGAAAGACATCGGCGGCGAGCCGGTGATTGCCGATTTAGCCCGAATGCCCCATTTGCTGATTGCCGGCACCACGGGGTCGGGAAAGTCGGTCGGCATCAACACCATGATCCTATCCCTGCTTTATCGCCTGACCGCCGACCGCTGCCGGTTCATCATGGTCGACCCCAAGATGCTGGAGCTGTCGGTTTATGACGGCATTCCACACTTGCTGACTCCGGTGGTGACCGATCCCAAGAAGGCGGTGGTGGCCCTGCGGTGGGCGGTACGGGAAATGGAGCAGCGATACGAGGCCATGTCCCGGTTGGCGGTACGGAATATCGAGGGTTACAATCACCGGGTCAAAGAGCTGTTGGCCGCAGGGGAGAAGATTACCCGGCGAGTCTCGACCGGCTTTGACAAGACCACCCGGCAACCCCAGTTCGAAGATCAGGCCGTCGAGCCCACTTTACTGCCATACATTGTCATCGTCGTCGATGAAATGGCCGACTTAATGTTGGTCGCGGGAAAAGACATTGAAGCGGTGATCCAGCGTCTGGCCCAAATGGCTCGAGCCGCCGGCATTCACTTAATCATGGCCACCCAACGCCCTTCGGTCGACGTCATCACCGGCACCATCAAGGCCAACTTCCCAACCCGAATCAGCTTCCAAGTGACCTCGAAGATCGACAGCCGCACCATTCTGGGAGAAGCCGGAGCCGAGCAGTTGTTGGGTCAAGGCGATATGCTGTACATGGCCGGCGGCGGTCGAATCACCCGCGTTCATGGGCCGTTCGTGTCTGATAGCGAGGTTGAGGACGTGGTCCAGTTCGTGCGCAGCCAGGGCACCCCCAACTATATTCACGCCATCACCGAAGATGACGACGAAGGAGACGGCCCCGAAGCGGGCGGCGCCGAGGATGGCCCTGTTCCCGGCAGCTCCGGCGATGACCTGTATGATCAAGCCATCGCCCTGGTTGCACGGGAGCAAAAGGTCTCGGTCAGCTTCATCCAGCGTTACCTTCAGGTCGGCTACAACCGCGCCGCCCGCATCGTCGAACGCATGGAAAACGAAAAGATCGTCAGCACCGCCAATCATGTTGGCAAGCGCGAAGTCCTGATCAGCGGTAACCGTCGATTCGATTGATGCTCCTGAGAACCCGACCGTTTACCAATGATGATGGTGGTGTTCTTCGCAGAACCACCACGGACCGCAACAGCCAGTAAGAGCCGTTACGGCCAAAACCGCCACCCATACGCCATAAATCGCCGAGAGCCGACCCTTATTATAATTCAGAGCCAAGCCGACGCGAACAACCAGATCATTAACACGGGCCATCATCGGTCGTTTCATCCTTCGAACAGGAAATCCGTCTCGTCTGTCCCGTCCTGGATAATACCACCGAATCCTGATCGCTGTGAGCGCCGTCACCCTAAGGCTTTTGGCCTTCCTTCACGGTGCCATGGCGCAACGAAGCAAGCCGTCCGCCAGAGGGAGAGCAATCGATAGAGATTCCAAAGGGTACGGCATCGGCGAGCAGGATGGCCCCATCACCGGGACAGGGACAGGGACAGGAACCGGAGCGGAAATTGTGGGGTCGGCACCGGATTCCTCCTTATTGTCCGTCTTATTTTCCGTTGGGTTGAAACCGCTGTCTAACATCATGGCCCGACCTTCCCGGATGTGCGCCCTTGCCAAGCGAGGCAAGGCCCTCCTCGTTATACGGGCATCCTTTTGGTTTCATGCGGAGGCCAACCCGGAATAATACCGGCGAGCCCTGATACTGACACATCGCCGGTCCTCGGGCTGCGACGGCGGCCCCGCGTCCTCGTGGACGCGAAGCC
>CAIXKV010000112.1 GCA_903920145.1 uncultured Rhodospirillales bacterium | reverse complement strand
CTTCGGGCAACCCCAACGCACCCAGCGCGGCGGCGGCTTGGGGTGACAAGGCCCGAGCACCGCCGAGCGCGCCGTCGAACGCCGCCAACTGAAGCAAGCAGGACGGCGTGCCCCGTTCGCTGTCGATGGGCTGGTCCTCGTGATCGCGGGAGGCGGTGCGGTTGCCGCTTCCCGAAACCTTGGGCATCGCGGCGTCGGCACGGTCCTCCAACCCCTCCAGCATCCCTGGCCAGCGGTGGGCACCGATGTCCTTGATGGCGGCGGTGAGCGGAATGCTGGCTTGGATCATCTGGCCCATGGTTTTGGCTTGGGCCGCACCGGCGGCGGCTTGGCGCAGGCGGTGCAAGGTCGCCGGGGCAATGTCCAGGCCGTGAGCAACCGGCTGAAACGCTGCGCCTCGGACGGCGTCGGCGGGACGAACCGGGGGTTGAACGCCGGGCGTTCAACCCCCAGTTTTAGTTTTGCTGCGAAAAGCGACCGTTTCCCAACTCAGCGGTCCGGCGGCCAGGGCAGCGCGTTGAGCGGGGCCATGGCGGTGTCGATGGCTCTGGCGGCCGCCATGTGCTCGGGGTTGGTGACATCGAAGCGTTCGCGCGTCGCCACCATCAAGACCCCGCCCCCCGCCACGGTCTGGCTCTCGATGCTCCGGGGCGGCCGGATCAGGGGCGCAAAACGCGGCGAGACATAGGTCATCCAGGCCGGTTTGAAAGGATGGCCGCTTCCGGCAGGAGGCCAGAACTTCATGATGTCGGCCGGGTAGGCCGCGCACCACGTCACGTCCCAGGCCTCGATGATGGCCAGCATCGCCGACCGGAAGAGGTCATAGGTGACGATCGAAGCGTCGGTGGGAAGGTAATTGTGAGGAACTGTCATGAGGGTGATTGAATTGTTGTATCCGACCGGGGGCATGCTGTTGCCGGCTTCGCCCATGAGGCCAATGCTGCGACGGTTGAATCCCATTGAATTCGTTCCTCCAAATCGATAGCCCTCCGCCGGTCCCCAATGCTCTCCAAGGCCTTTGGCAAGCAACTGGGGTAACTCGGTGCGGGCCTGATCGAACGGGACCACTGTCGGCCTGGCCCCGATAAATATCCAAGGAGTAAAAACCGGGTCGATCCGCATCAGCGCCTCGACCATCCGGATGTAACGGTCGGCGATGGCTTCGGCAGTTTCTCTCCGCGGTCCCCAATAAGAGTTGATCTCATATTGCCTGGTATCGTGCGACGTGGTCATGGCTTGGCTCCTGACATGGGCATGTAGATGACGGTAATGTGAAGTCCGTTCCGTTCAAAGAGTGCTTCGGCGTCCTCCGCCGCACGTTCTTCGGCAAAAAACCAGACGACCGGGCGTCCCTGGGCTTCGGCGGCGGAGGTCTGACGCTTGGCTTGACCCCGCCAATCGGCAAGGATCCAATCTACGCAAGGTTTTCCCTTCGCCAGCATTGCCGCATACCCAGTCCCCTTAGCCTCGACCATGGTCCCGGTGTCGCGGTGACAGGCGTCGAACATGACGACATCATCGCGCCGAGGGTTGTCATCCAGATCCTTCTGGGGTGTTGGCAGAGGAACCCCCTTCCCGATCGGGCTGCCGACCAATTGTTGGATATAAGCCTCATAAAGGATATCCTTATCCTTCTTGCCGTTGCGTCTGTCGTCCGTCGCTTCCGGACAACGTTGAATTTGGCTCCGAGCCTGAGCGAGACTGGCCAGGTAGGCCGGGTCGATGATCAGTTCTCCGTTGACGATACGGCCGACCCGTCGGCCCTGCCGGTCCCGGACCTCGCCATCGGGCGCCGTCGGGATCGGCAATCTTCTGCCGTCGGGGAGGATGATGTCCATGGCGTACCCGGCGGGGCCGGGCGTCAAACGGTACCGAGTCCCATCGGGCAGAGTTCCGCTGACCGCCTCGCCGTTCGAGGGAAGCTTGATCAGCGTCAACACCGCGGCGATCAAGGCCGCCGCCATGGCCGCCGGGAGGGCCGCTTCGGGCAACCCCAACGCACCCAGCGCGGCGGCGGCTTGGGGTGACAAGGCCAGAGCACCGCCGAGCGCGCCGTCGAACGCCGCCAACTGAAGCAAGCTGGACGGCTTGCCCCGTTCGCTGTCGATGGGCTGGTCCTCGTGATCGCGGGAGGCGGTGCGGTTGCCGCTTCCCGAAACCTTGGGCATCGCGGCGTCGGCACGGTCCTCCAACGCCTCCAGCATCCCTGGCCAGCGGTGGGCACCGATGTCCTTGATGGCGGCGGTGAGGGGATAACTGGCCTGGATCATCTGGCCCATGGTTTTGGCTTGGGCCGAACCTGCGGCGGCCTGACGCAGGCGGCGCAGGGTGGCGGGAGCAATGTCCAGGCCGTGGATGAAGAGTTTGCGGAAGGTCTCGTCGT
>CAIXKV010000111.1 GCA_903920145.1 uncultured Rhodospirillales bacterium | reverse complement strand
TCTTGGCGTGACCAATGTTGTCAGTGTTTACAAGCGCCACCTACGAGACGATGCCGGATACGCCTGGGACTTCGACGGGGCGCCGCATGACAGAATCGGATCGGCCCGGAGCTTTGCCCTCCCGTTCGACAGCCCGGAAGCCGCCGCCAAGCTCGCGGCCTGGGAGGCGGAGAAGGCAGCCGATCAGCGCCGCGAGACTGAGGAGGCCGCGGCAAACGCGCGGCGCTGGGCATTCCAAGACGCCGGCCGGATCATCGGCGGCCACATTGCCGGCACCATAGCCAAGGTGATGTACGGCCTCGGGACCGGCAACGGCGAACTGACCGATGATGGGGTCGCGGAAATGAAGGCAATCATCAGTATTATTGAGGCGAGAGGGAAGCCATGACTGATCCGACGAAGTTTCCCGGGCGAGTCCATCTGCACCAAGAAGATGGCAACCCCTGGGACATCCCAGCCTACAAGACCGGTTCCGACATCCCCGACGGCCATGTGCAGTGCGAATACATCCGCGCCGACCTCGTGCCGACATGGCGCCCGATCGCGGATATGCCGGACGAGTACAAGGACGGTCGGGAAATACTGCTGCGCGGCGAAGGCGCCTGCATCGTCGCGGAGTACGCCAAAAACCGGGGCAGGATTCGGGGCTACTGCTGGGTATGCGACGGCATATGGCATCACCGTGACTGGCCCACGCACTGGATGCCGTTGCCCGAAGACCCGGAGATTGGCCGATGATCGTCCCCACCGAATGCCCCCAATGCAATGGGCGCATGACGCTGATCAAAGCCGCGCCGGACCTGTTGGCCGCGCTGGAAGCTGCACAACGAGATTGATCGTCTGAAGGCCAACATTGCCGAACTGCAAGGATGGAAAGAGCTATGACAACATGCGTATGGTGCGGCGGCTCAACCGGCGAGCCGGAGGTTACCGAGTGCTGGCGCTGTGCGAACGAGCGGCCATTCGTCGAACGCCATCATGTCCGCGTCCGTCGCATGCTTGACGCCATGTGGGATGAAGTGTTGGACGGGCCGGAGGTGATCGAGTTTACGAATCACTCAGATCGGATTGCTAGGCGCCGGATGATGTTCGAGCGCGACGGCATAATAACCGCCTTGAACAACATAGTCCGATTCCAAGACCGCCCGACCTACGCCTCATATTTCTACGACGCCATACTCATCCACGCCTTCGAGGCGGGGGATTTGCCATGACCCCCTGCGACATCTGCCCCATTTCACACAACCAGTGTGCTCCCTGCACCCAGGCGTTCCGGGATGCGTTGGTGCGCGCTTACCTTCAAGGATCGGACCTCCGCTTGCAAGGATCGAACCTCAACTCCGATCCTTTGTTCTAGACACCAAAACGCCGTCACCCCGGAGGATGACGGCGTTCCAAATCTGGTGGCGCGGGACGGATTCGAACCGCCGACCTTCAGGTTATGGGCCTGACGAGCTGACCCCGCCTTGGCCGTCACCGCAAGGCCCTTTGCCCCACGTTATAGCGGCGCGTCCGGTTTCTCGGATGCCGGCGGCCGACGCCTGGCCTTCTCCTGAGCGAAGTTGAACGTGCCCTGACCGATGATGATGGCGTTATGGTCCGCCACCCAGGCGTTGCCGTGCGTCCGCATGAACTCGTTGGCGAAGCAGGACTCGTATAGCCAGACGCCGGTATGCGGGCACTTCTTCACCAGTCCCGGCGTCCCGGCCGTCAACGCGGCATGCTTCAGGGCATTGCCGATCCGCCGATTGACGCCGTTGCGACCCTTCGAGTGGCATTTGGATTGATCCAACAACTGGCGCACCGACAGCCGGTCCTCGACCGCGCGTCGCGGATCGCTGGCGATGATCAGCCCATCAACGCGGCCGGACAGTTCCAGCATGGCCTTACGCTGGTCGACCATCTCGGCGTCAATCTCACCCTTCAGTTCGGCCAGGATCTTGCCGACGACGGCCTTGACGATGCCGCCGGTTTCCTTGGCCGTAAGTGCTGTGATCTGCTGCTGACGGTTCTCCGCC
>CAIXKV010000110.1 GCA_903920145.1 uncultured Rhodospirillales bacterium | reverse complement strand
GTGAGTTCCACGGTGTCAGCCTGTGGAGAGGAAGGCTCTGGCGGTCGGCGCAAGCCGGCCACGAAACCAGCCTCAGTGAAGCAGAAATCCAGCGTCAAACCTACCTATGCGTAGGTTTGAGCAAGTCTGGAAGAACGGCGACCGAACCTATCTGCTGGTGACGCGATACGACCGTCAGCATATCCAGACCCACCGGCACCGCCTGCATCAAGAAGATTTCTGCCAAGCCCTGAACAAACCTCCGTCGGCGAAGTACGAGCGGAATCAGTCCGGCCTCAAAGGGCCTCGCTTGGCAGACATGTTCGGGCTAATTGACCAGCACATGACGGCAACCGACAAACTGCGGCTGCTTGATGGCGTTATCTTTAATGTGCTCATCTGCAATACCGATAGTCATGCGAAAAACTATTCCGTGTTATTTATTGGATCGATGGTTACGTTGGCGCCACTCTATGACCTGATGTGTGCCGATTGCTGGGACGGAGTGACCAAAAATATGGCGCAACTCATCGCGGATAAGGATCGTGGCGATCATCTGTGCGGACGGCACTGGCAGCGCATGGCGAAAGCCTGCGGCCTCAATCCAACCAGCACCCTTCAACGCGTGGAAGCCCTGGCGGATAAAGTGATGGCGGCCCTACCCAGAGTGGTCGACGAGGTTGAGGCGATGCCAGCAGGAGGCCACCCGATGCTCCGCAACTTCGAGGCTGCAATCGGCATCAGGTGCCGAAACATCAGGCGGCAGCTTCGAGAGCGGGACAGCGTCCTATCAAATGTCGGATAAGGGGCCTTTTGTGCATCTAAAGCTTGCCTCCATCGGAATCTATGCGCTGGCGCTTGTGGTTGTCGGCGACGGGGGCTGGGCCTTCGGGCAAGAATGCTCACATGCAAACTCAACAAGACCAGACATCGCGTCGCAGGTCCAAACGCTGGAAGGACGGCTTATTTTCCATGACGGTATTCGCCGGTGGTTTGAATTGAGATTAAAGAGACCACAGTGCGGACAAAGGTCTATTCAATTGATGCAAAAACTAGAAAACTCTCAAACCGTTATACCAACGGCCCTAGACAATGATCCGTGCCGTTGGTATCGGCGGCGGCCGCCGCCGCGCGCCCCATGGCGCGAAGCCAAGGGCGCGGATGCGCCCGCCCGGCGTCTGAGGGCGCTGCGGACGTGTCAACGTCCAAGGCCGTTGGTATTAGGTATTTTCAGGGGGTGCAGAGTCAAATCCATTGGCACCATCGGCATCTCGCCGACAGGCTATTATTCCCTCGATACCTTTCAAGAGGTTGAAAAAATAGAGCCGGTGGGGGCATGTCCGGCGCAGCCGTCATTATTCGATCATTCAGAGGCAAAGCCTAACCAGGCTATTCACGCCTATAGGGTGGATATGCACGTTATCTATCGGTCGGGTGACCACCCTATCGTTTTTCATGTGTGGAGCGCGGGCAAAGAACGGCGGCCATGGCAAGCTTACGCCAGTTACATGCTAACGGGCGGTTTTGTGCTCTACGGACATTGCGGCAACGGCTTTGTCGTCGACACCGTGTTTGGAACGCCAGAGGCCCATCCGGGGCATTTCGATGAACCGCGAACGCCAAGCGACATGGCCTCTTTCGACCCCGAGAGTGCCGCGCAAGCGGGCAAGCGGGATTTGCACTTAGGATATACCTGTATTCGCGCAACACAGACCGACCGCTCCTCAATCCAATGATACCGGCGAGCTATAACGATGACACACTGCCGGTATCGGGCCGCGACGACGGCCCCGCGCGCCCATGCGCGCGAAGCCAAGGGCGCGGATGC
>CAIXKV010000109.1 GCA_903920145.1 uncultured Rhodospirillales bacterium | reverse complement strand
GTGAGTTCCACGGTGTCAGCCTGTGGAGAGGAAGGCTCTGGCGGTCGGCGCAAGCCGGCCACGAAACCAGCCTCAGTGAAGCAGAAATCCAGCGTCAAACCTACCTATGCGTAGGTTTGAGCAAGTCTGGAAGAACGGCGATAGCCGACGATCAGCTCAATCGTTCGTCAAAGCGCAGGAGTCGTCCGGCGTTGGCCATCACCGCCAGCGTGCCGATGTTGTGCAGGATGGCCGCCGCCAGAGCGCCCGCCGCTCCGAACCAACCGCTGGCGGCAATCAGCACCACGAGGCTGGTCCAACCCAGGCCCAAGGCGACATTGACCGCAATGGTGTGTCGGCAGCGTCGGGCCAACCGGATACAGGTTCCCAAGCGGCGCAGGTCGCTGGTCATCAACACCAGATCCGCCGAGGCCAGGGCAACATCGGTGCCGTTAACCCCCATGGCGACCCCGACCGCACCGGCCTTGAGTGCCAGGGAATCGTTGACCCCATCGCCCACCACCAAGGGGCGCCAGCCGCTTTTGACCTGATCCAAAACCCGCTCGAGTTTCTGTTCGGGCAGGACTTCGCCCTCGACCTCTGAAATGCCGATGGTTCTGGCGACGGCTTCGGCAACCCGATGGCGGTCGCCAGAAAGCAGCAGTTGCCGGGTCAGGCCCAGGTCGCGGAGGTCGGCCAGAGCCTCACGGGCTTCAACACGGGAGCGGTCCCCAAACAACAGCCAACCCAGTAGCCTCCCCTCGCGGCCAACGCAGGCCGCCGGCCCGTCATGATCGGGCGGTTCCCCTGGATCAATCCCTTGGGCCCGCATGACTTCGGCGCGGCCAAAGACCACCCGCGCTCCCCGCTCGCGGGCAGTCAGGCCAAGGCCGCCAATCTCCACCACATCCGAAACCCGTGTGCGTTCGGCAATTGGAACGGCTGCCGCTGCGGCTCGACTGACCGGATGGCTGCTGGCGCCGCCGATCCCGGCCGCTAGCGCCAGCAGATCATCCACCTCGACGCCAGGGGCCGGGAGCACTTCAACGAGGCACAACTCGCCATGGGTCACAGTGCCGGTTTTATCGATGATCACCGAATCGACGCTGGCCAGTTCCTCCAGAAACGCCGAGCCTTTGATCAGAATGCCATGCCGCGCCGCCACCGCCAGCGCGGCGACGGCGGTGGCCGGAGCCGCCAAGACCAACGCGCATGGGCAGGCCGCCACCAGCACCGCCATCATCACCGTCACTTGGTGGCTGGCGAACCAGGCACAGGCTGCCAATGCCAGCACCAAAACCAAATAACGCCCGGCGTAACGCTCCAGCAATCGAGTCACGGGCGGTTTGGCGCGCTCGGCATCGCGCATCAACGCCACCACCTTCCCCAAGACGGTCTGGGGACCGATGCGGCTAACCTCGACCGCCAGCAACCCCCAGCAATTGGTGGTTCCGGCCAGGACCGGATCGCCTGCGTGGACATCCACCGGCAGGGACTCGCCCGTGACCGAACTGGTATCGAGGCTTGAGGTTCCAGTCAGAACCACCCCATCGGCAGGAACCCGATCTCCAGCGCGCAGCTCGACCCGATCACCGGGACGCAGCAAGGATGCCTCGATCTCGGAGACGCTGCCGTCGGCTTCTAACCGGCGGGCGCGGCTATGCGTCAGTCGCGCCAAGGCCGCGATGGCCTCCCGCGAGCCCAGAAGACTCCGCTCCTCGAGGATATGGCCAACGGTCATCACCAGCGGCAGCAACGCGGCGGTGGTGAGATCTCCCACAGCCCAAGCGGCGATCACCGCCATCGAAACCAATTGGTCGGTCAGGCCGCACAGGCTGGGACGACCCAGGGCCAGCCATGCTCCCATCAGTACCGGCGGCGCCACCAGTAGTGCCGCGAGCCCGGCGATCAATCGAGCGATCTCGGCCTGTTCCGGCACCAGCAGGGTCATGCCGAAAGATAGCAGCAGCAGCCCAGCGGCCAGCAAGGCCAAGGTCAGGCGAGCCGCCAATACCCGCCGTTCGTTAGAGCCCAGCGGTGCCGCAGAGGGATCGACCGGGGGGTGGATGTCTGTGTCTGGGGTCAGGGTCATGGCGGCGCCCCAGGGAGAATCAATTTGGGGATCATACCCGGCTCCACGGTGGTGACGCTGCCGGCTTGTTCCAAAATCGGGCCGATCCGCTCTCGAAAGACCCGCCCCAGCACTGAAAGGCGAGGGAGTTCGTCGGCATGGGCGGCCAGGGTCAGAAGCTCGGCGGTTCGGGCGCGGGCATTGGCGACCTGTTCGGCGGCGGCGCCTTCGGCCTGTCGTAACAGGTGAATCCTCAAGCGGTCGGCTGCCTGACGGATGGTTGCGGCGTTGGTTCGCGCTTCGGCGATGGCCTGTTCCGACCGCTGGGCCGCCGACAACACATCTTGATAAACAGGAGCCAATACCGCCGGCAGGGCTGCCGCGATGTCAACGCGGGCAATTCGGACCCCTAAGCTGGCGCCGCTATCGTCCAGGGCACGCAGCCGTTGGTTGATCATGGCGACGATAGCCCCACGCAAGGCTTCGCGGCGATTGGCAGCGGTGGCGCTGGCGAGGGCTTCGGGACGCGCCACCATCACGCCGTCCAGATCCCGCCCGGCGGCGATGGCGGCGATGCTGGTGGCGGCTAGCCGATCCAGGGCCGGGGCCAGCCGGTCCCGAGCCAGGAGGTAGTCCGATGCCGAAGTGACTGTGTAGAACAGTGTGGCTTCCAGTCGGACCAGCCCGGCATCGCCGGTCAGGGCAAAGGCAGCGTTGCGGCGCGGGTCGAGAACCGCAGCCATATCGGGCGCCTCGTCATGGCCAAAGCGCGGTAACGGCAAGGCAATCAGTTGATCCGGGCCGGGGATGATCTCGATATGCGAAATGGGCGCTGGCCAAGTGACCAGCGGGCCGGGGCCGTGTTCAGCCACCACCGCGCCAAAGCGCAGAACCACCGCTTGGGTTCCCGGCTCCACCTGCCGGATGCCCGAAGCCAGCCAAGCCGTGGCCAGCCCCGTCATCACCAGGAAAATGGCGAGGAAAGCCAGATCAATGGCCTGAACCCAGGCGGTTTTGAGCGCCTCGTCGGCTTTGGCGGGCCGGGCGGCCTCCGGTGCCGCCTGGGTCACGGTTTGGCTCCTGCGGCGGGAGTGGTCGAAGCGGAGGGCGTTACAGGTTTGCTTGATGGAGCGACGCCATCGGACAAGGCCAGGAACGGCGCGGCATCGGTGCGCAAAATCAGGTGGGTGTTGCCACGGATGACCTTTTCCAGCGTGTCGAGGGATCGCAACAGGGTGTAGAGATCGGGATCGGCCCGGTAGGCTTCGCCGATGATCCGCGCCGCTTCCAGCCGCGACCGGGCTTCGATTTCGGCGGCTTCCTGTTGGGTTTTGGCCTGGAGAATCTGCGCGTCACGCTGGGCGTTAGAGGTGATTTCCGCCGCTTGACGCCGTCCTTCGGCCATCCGTTCCTCCGCCACTGTTTCCCGCTCGGCCCGCAGCCGATCCACTGTGGCGGTCATGGTTTCGGTGGGGAGAGTCAACCGCTCTAACCCGACCTGACGGATGCTGACGCCATAGGTCTTGAGCGCCTGATCGGTCAGTCGTTCGCGGAGTCGGGCCTCATAACCGTCGAGTTGCAGTCGCGATGGGTCGGTGTTCAGGAGACTGGCTAGCTCGAAGGTGCCCGCCGTGACTTCTAGGGACGAGCCGAGAAAGGTTCGAAGCTGCCGGGCCGCATCATCCGGCTGGTTGCGCACGCTTTGTAGGAAACGGCGAATGGCGGTTGGTTCGGCAGGAACCTGCCAGGCCACATAAGCCTGCATTAAAACCCGCAGGCCGTCTGCCGTGCCGACATCCAACAAGCCGCTTGATGTGGTATGCAGCCGCAAGTCGACCTCGACCACAGCTTCAATGGGGGCGGGCAACTTCCAATGCAGCCCAGGAGTGGTGTAGATCCGCACCGGATCCCCAAAGCGCGTCACCACCACCGCGCTGCCAGCGCTGACCATCACCGCCGCCGAGGCCAATCCGGCGGCAGCCAATAGCAGCAGCGCCAAGGTGAACCGCACCAGCACGCCCCCCCAGCTCAAGCGAGCCGCCGAGGCGCCGTCGTGGGCAGGACCGTGATGGTGGCAGTGGTCATGGCTGGAGCCGTCGTGAGTCCCCGTCATCACATTATCCTTTTCGAGAACCCCGTGGGATCATGGCCCGTCTTCCGGGTTAACTGAGTTTGGCGGATTGGTTGACCCCGGTGCTTCGGGCGCGTCGGAGGCGGGCGACGAAGACGAGGGGGTTTCGCCAACCGGAATGTCGGCGTCGGCAGCATCCGATGCGGCGGCGCTGTTGGCGGAGGCGGGCCTGAAATCAAGTGTGGTTCCACTTTGAAGCGCGATCCGGCGATCCAGAATCGTCAGGGTGCCGCCGGCTAGACTCCGTTCCAAGCTGTGCAGCCGTCGATCCAGACCGAGACCGTCGCCCGCATCATGTTGAGCCTGAACCTCCGTCAGAAACCGGATGCGCTCGATGGCGGCGTTGGCGCGCATTTCCTGGGCATGGGCGGCGGCGAGATTCAGGGTCATGGCGGCCTTTTCTCGCGCTTCGCCAGTCAGAGTGACGGCGGCTCGGCGTTCTTTGGCCAGCTCCGCTGCGGCGCGAATCTCGGCAGCTTGGACCCCGTGATAAGCGCCAGCAGCACCGGGCGGCGGATGAATGGCGTCGATCAGGACGCCCAGCAGCTCAAGACCGCTGTTGGCTTGATCAAGGTCATGTTGAAGCGCAACGGCCATGTCCTGTTGCAGCCTCCGGGTGTCTTCGCGCAACAGAGCCGGCAGCGTTCGGGTGGACAAGGTTCGGACCAGCCAAGCCCCAGCGTAGGCGCGAATCAGGGCCTCGGGATCCGAGAGGCTGGCACGGGCGGCAATGGCCGCCTGGTCAGTCATGCCGATGCGGTAAAGCAGACGCAAATCCAGGTCGACCAGTTCGAAGGCGTCCTCTCCGTTCTCGCTCGCGACTCCTGGAACCAGATAGGACACTTCGGACGGATGAGCCTCGATCCATAGCCGGTTGGCTTCGGCAGGGGCCGGCCCGTCGGCGGTCTCCCGAATCGGCGGGGTTTTGGCTGTCTCGCCGGGGGTGGGTAGGGTGACGGTCATTTCATGGACGGTGCCGTATTCGGTGGGGCGGACGATACCCAACGGCCAGGGCCAATGAATCGACAGGCCGGGGCCGAACACGGCCACCGGAGCGCCGAACTGTTCATAAATTCCGCGCTGGTCGGGGTGCAGCGCCGTCAGGGACGTTATGCCCCACGCCACCAGTCCCAAGACCAATGTCAATGGCAGCATGGCCCGCCGGATGAAACCAAGCGCCCAGCTTCGGGATAAGTCGACGCCGAAACGGTCGACCAAGCTGGCCCCCAAACGGCTAGGCCCCCGCCGGCATCCACCCAAAATCAGCGTCACCAGGGTACTGTTGGCGAGAGCCCGAACCTCTTGGGCGCGGGCGGGAGGGGCAAACAGACGGGCCAGGGCGCGCAGTAGGGCTTCCAGGGCAACGACGCCCACCAGTCCAGCCAGTCCCTCCACGCCTGCCGAAATCAGTCTTGAGTCACTGGAAAAACCGGCTCCCACGGCTCCTAACAGCAACCCACCGCCGATTAGCGCCGTTAACGGTAGCCGCAGCAGTCGGGCCAGGGCGGCCGCTTCGGGAAATTCGGGGCCGGCGGCGGCCAAATGACGCTCAAACACCAACAATGGGAACCCTAAGGCCGCCACCACGCCGGCCACCAATGGCGGTGACGCCAACACGGCTCCGAGTCCCGCGCCGCTGCTGTTTGAGGTCCAACAGACAAAGAAAGCGGCCACAATGGCCACTTCGGCCAACACGCCGGACAGGGCCGCCTGGGGCCAACCGCCGAACCAGGCCAATCGGGACGCCAACCGCTCGCCGCCGCTGCGGCCTTGAAGGATCAGAGTTGTCGTGGATAAACCAGCGGCTGCGATTAAAAAAGCCCCGGCCCACACCAAAACAACCTTGCTGGTGCCCGTGCCGATCCATCCCATCAAGGGCGGCAGAAAGCTAGACACGCCCAAGAGGCATGCTGTCACCAGCATGGCCAAAGCACCGATGCCAACCACTCGCCGCCACCGCTCGGCGCCGGCTTCCAAAGATTCGCCAGTTTCGGGGGGGACGTGTCGTGAAGGGGGGGACACGATCATGGGTGATCCCGAACGAAAAGGGCTTTTCGATGACCAAGGCGCGGTGCTTTTTGGCCGTGTCTTGGTCACGAACAGCGTTATGCTCTCATCTGTACCGTAATCGGGGCCCCGTTTGGTATCCCTATTCTCGCAATTTGGCGATCCATCCCGAAGGCGGTTTCACCGTTCCCCGCGATGGCTCTGATATAAGGCGCAGGGGCGTTGCGTGGGGCCGAAGCGGTGATTACGATGCCGGGATCTGTCGTCCTGTTTTGACCTTGCCGGTTCGGCCCGCTACGGGAGTCTCATTGATGAATCTGAAAGATCATATTCGCCATGTTCCGGATTTCCCCAAGCCAGGGATCCTGTTCTATGACATCTGCCCCCTTTTGGCGCACACTGGAGCGTGGCGGGAGGCGGTGCGGCAATTGGCTGACACCTTGGGCGAACACAAACCCGACCTGTTGGTGGGGATCGAGTCACGGGGCTTTTTGGTGGCGGCTCCCTTAGCCTTGGCCTTGGGTTGCGGTTTCGTGATGGTCCGCAAGCGCGGTAAATTGCCAGGGGCGACCATCGGTCATACCTATGATCTAGAGTACGGCTCCGATACCATCGAAATCCAGGCCGATGCTGTCAAACCCGGACAGCGTGTCGTGGTGTTGGATGACCTGCTGGCGACTGGTGGCACGCTGAACGCGGCGGTTAAGCTGTTGCGCGATGTCGGCGCCGATGTTCGGGCCATCGGTGTGCTGATCGAGCTGACCTTCCTGAATGGCCGCGAACGGTTGGATGTTCCTTGCGTCTCTTTGATGAGTTACGACGAGTGACGCCATCGAGCCTTGATGGTGACTCATCAAGGCTGCCCTCAGACGCCGGGCGGGCGCATCCGCGCCCTTGGCTTCGCGCGCATGGGCGCGCGGGGCCGCCGTCGCGGCCCGATACCGGCAGTGTGTCATCGTTATAGCTCGCCGGT
>CAIXKV010000108.1 GCA_903920145.1 uncultured Rhodospirillales bacterium | reverse complement strand
TTCTCCCATTTTTCACCATCGGCCATAGACTTAGAGCGGTACTGCTCGATGAACGGGTTGTTGAACAGCAGGTTTCGCAAACGCATTTGCCGACGGGGCCGATAGTTCGCACGCCCGTTCGCGCCCTCGACCAGAGGACTGCCCTTGTTCGACTCCAGAACCCCGAGGAACTCCAGGAAGATCAGGTGCGGAAGTTGCTCGTCGTAGAGACGATGCCCCCAGATGTGTTCGTCGACGGCAAAGCTGTCTTCCTCTTTCAAGTCCGAAATAGGCTCTCTCATACCGGAACCCTCACCGTCATCCGCCGCAGCGCACCGTGGCCGTCGTTGTCGTTGATGTCGATGAAGGACAGGTCGAGCGCACCGGAGTCCTCCTGCGCCTCCTCCTCGGCGTCCTCCACACTGAGGCGCCGTGCTGCTTCCACCTGCCGGAGCAGACGGACCTTGAAGGCGAAGAGGTCTTCCAGACACTCGTTGGAGAAACTGCCAGGCAGCGCACCATTCGCGACCCGGCACAGAAATTCGAAGCGGATCGGAGTCAGGTCCAAGAGTACGGGGGAAGTTCCCTTGGCCACCACGACGTCGATACAGGGTCTCTGGGTCGTTTTGTCGAACCTGATGGACACCCCTACCCCCTGGGTTTTACGGGCGGGAATTTCCGTATCGCAGAGGGTTCCGACCCGCGCATTCGCCGACCCGCCGCTGCCAGCCACGAAGACACGGTCGGCGTTCTCAATCAGCAGGCCCGTCATGACACGGTTAAGGCCGCAGACAATCCGCGACCTCGTGCCATCATCCACGGCCTTCTTGGTTTCCGTCGCATCCGTGAGTGACATGTAGTCTCCGGCATACACGAACGATGTCAGGCCCCAATGCTGATACGGACTGCCGGGATCGGCGGGGAGAGAAAAGAACAGTCGCCGTCGCTGATCGGCGAGCCGATCGAGGAATGATTCCTCGCCGCCGTCATCTCTGGCCCCCTCCTCATCTCTGGCACCTTCCTCACCCTCGAGATAGCGCCTCTGGGCCGCCAAATATCCAGGCGACGCCCCGTAGAGACAATCAGCCGTCACCAGCCGGGCAAAAGTCTCTTTGAGACAGATGTCATCGGAGCCGTAGACAAGGAGGCCATCGAGACCGTTAGCGGTCTCCTCGCCGACGCCAAACAGGGAAAGCGTTCGAAAGACGGGCCGCGCCAACGCCCTCCTCTTTAGGAGATTGGCGCCGAAAACATTGCGGTATAGGCTGGCGCGATCGTCTGTTCCGTTTTGCTGAATTCTGTCGATGTCCGAACAGGTCATCAGACCTTCCTTGGCGTCGGGATGTCCGAGAAGGACGTTAGCCGCCAGCGCGAGGAGGTCACGAACGGGAAGGTGCGCGCCGTTCAGCCTGGACAACTCGACCAGGTCGCCGAGCCTGCGGCGGAACAGCCCGCCACCGACGGAGCCGTTGACCCTCGAGCGGTTTTCGGAGATGGGGCACCGCTTGCCGCCCGTATCAAGCGGGCATCCGGCACAGCGTGCCCATTCCGGGTGATCGGCCACGGCCGTCAGAACGTCGTCCATCGACGAACGCTTGGCGGCACGGCTCAGGTCGAAGATTCGCAGGCGAGGATGACTTACGCCTGGGTCCAGGAACGCTGTCTGAATCGGATCGCGCAAGGGCGATACGCGGTGCAGGCGCTCTCCCCGACGACGAAGACGGTCGAGAATCTGGCCGTGGTTCGTGGCAACGACGTATGAGGCTCCATCATCCCCTGCGACGGACCGTTCGAGACCGTCAAGCACCTCGTCCCCTTCTTCGCCGCTCAGTTCACTGAGGTCTTTGACGAACACGATCCGCCGCTGGCCAACGATGAGATCCTTCACGGATGCTGATGACGCCCATTTCGACGAAGCGCCGCCCAAACCAGACCACAAACGGCGGAGATGATAAGTCTTGCCGTCGCCTGCTGTGCCGGCGACCAGGATTGAACCGGGACGTCCATCACGAAAATGGCTTTCCATTTCTCCCAGCCACGGCGTCGGCAGGTTGACCGGCTGAACCTTCGCTCGGCTCAGAGCCTTCGACACATGCTCATCGAACAAATTACCGTTCGTGGGAATGGGGCCGTAATTCCGAAGAAAGCGAACCCAAGCGAGACCAGGCGGCGATGAACATGTGGCGGCTCTTCCGCCGTCTCTGGCTTTTTCGGACATGGAAACTCCGGTGAGTTCGGCGCAGGCGCGGCAACAGGGCTCACGGAGCATCTATAATCAATTATCGCGGGTAACTGAATAGGCTTGTGCCGTCAAAAGTCAGGTCGTTGGCGGCCATCGACAGCGATACCGCTTTGCCCCACCGTTCAGGCATAGTGAACGCCGACATCAACATCCGTTCCGCCGACGAAATACGCATCCTCGCCACCGCCAACACCACCAACACCGCCGCATCACAGTGCCAGCTTCCACCGCGAATTCAGAGTCCCGAATTCAGGGGAATTCTCTGGGAAGCCCTGCACGCGAGATGAGTACGACAACAGGATCCTCCGGGTGATTCGTGACCCTAACGTGCGCATCAAACCTCTAGAAAATGGACGAACAGCTTTCTACCAGGACTCAACCAATACCCTGGTCATCGTGGATCCGAGGAGTTCGGATCGTGGAACGATGTACAAACCCGATGACAAACTCGCTGCCTTTAACAAACTTCACTAGGTGACACCATGAACATCTTGGAACACAGCAGCAGTGCCATTAAGGCGACGCTGAGCGATGACGACCGGTGCGGCATCCGCGGATGCATCTGGGCAACCTGGGAAAAACTAAAAGACCAGGAAATACTTGACCAAACCGTTGTTGACCAAGCCTACCTTACCAGCATTCTCGAATATTTTCGAGCAGTGCGAGATCAAGTCAATACTAATTGCCGATGCCAGTCTCCAACCCTCACCCTCGTCAAAATCAACGAGGAGGAATATCACCTGACCCTGTCAAGAGAGGATGCCAAACTCATCGGCAAATGTCTGGAAATTGCGTTGCGCGTAGTGCCGAACTGGGAATTCCATATTCTTCTAGGGGTTTACCCGTCTGAGGTTAAGGACTTGTTGGAGCAATTCCATAAGATCCTGTGACCTTGACGGATACTGTCCGGTCTTCCCTGAAATCGGAGGCGGCGGGGGCTTCCTCCCATGAAGTGTCGTCCGACACGGGCCAACTTAGCCCGTGTTCAGGACGGCTTGTCTCTCTCCGCCGACGCGGACGCCGACGACCTCGGCGTCCGCAAGCACCAGCGGATCGTGCCCTGGGTGGTAGCCACACGATGCCCACGGGTTCCCGCTCTTCGCCGCTTGCGGCTCGTCAGTCATGCAAATTTCTATGCAAAATCCGCCGCTCAAACACCGCGAACTAACCCTTTGAAACTCTTGTATTTTCTTGAGGACGCCCTTGACGCGACCGTCCAGAAACGCTCAAGGGGCCAGCAGTTTCCTGCTAACCCCTTGATTTGTTTGGTGGAGCCAATGAGGATCGAACTCATGACCTCTACAATGCCATTGTATATCAAAATCGGCTAAGCCTATGTAATAGTTAAGCATTTCACACAACCCTGGGTTATGTATAGAATAATGTATAACAACAATATTTCACAAAACCGGCGATTTTTGAAATATTATTACTCTACAGACCTGATATAAAATCTTGATTCGACCTTTTACTTCTTTAGCCTGCCCCATCTGCCCGCGCGTGTCAAGCATATTTTCATACCGGCGACCTACTCCTCAATGAGCCTTTCCCAGCCTGATCTTGTTTCTTGCCTTCATTTCCAACTTGCCAGCCTTCTGCTCCAGCCTTGAGCCTGTGCGTCCCTCGTGGGAGGCTCGTTTTCATCATCACTATTAGTGAGGCGTCAAGCTGCGCTACGCCCATCCGATAACCACAAGGTGAACAACATCCTGCTCATAACTTTCTTTTCTGAAGTGGATGATCGATATCAAGCTCGATGCCCTCTTGGTCAGCCCTCAGCCGTGCGTAGGCTCGAACAATCTTATCTCGAAACTCATACCAGCCACTACCAGATCCCACCAATATCTCACCGTATGGCTGCGTTTTCAGATTGTTCATCCAGGAATAAAACTGCTCTTTTGACACTCCTTTGTCGGCAGGACGCTTTTTCATAATGCGCTGATACGAGGCATAGATTTCTTTAGTCGGTCGCTGTAGTTGATGATTATCCGCGACAGCCCATAATATTTCTTCACACTTATTAGAGTATTTTCTGGTTGCTTTTTCGTATGGGACTTTTATCTCTGGTTCAAGAACCTCCGTCGCATCCTTGATGGCCCTAATAAAATGCTCAGTATTCGCGCGCCCATCGCTCGCTTGATCCTCATAGACCGCCCATAGCAGCTTTTCGGTCAAGAGATGAATGAAATGAGGAAAACCATCGCTTATCCTTGCTATTCTGATGATTGTTGTCTGACCGATGACGACATCCAATGGTTCTGCGGCAGTCGTTATTATTTCAAATCGAGGTTCAAAATCGAGACGGTCAAGCTTTATAGTATGAAAATATCGAAAAACTGAACCGTGGGTTCCAAAAAACTCCTCAAGTGTTTCACCAATACCACAAAAAATGAACTTTGTAGATATGTTTTGCGCACTGATCTCCTTAACAAAATCCGCAAACCGTGCGTGATCGTCCTTATTCGACAGTCTATCGAACTCATCCATAATGACAATATCTGGTTCGTGCTGGCGCCCCGCGATAAATGCGACCAAATCAACGGCCTCGTTTACGGTTTGCGGCCGCGGTATTTTGCCGGTTTCAACTGTTGCTCTCATATCGGCACTAAGATGCCTTACAGAGAGATTTACTCCGGATTGAGATATCCTTTTAATCTCCCTTGGATCCGACGGGAAGACCTTCGAGGCAAAGTCGTGGATCACGTCATAAAATCCAGACCCTGCGCAAGACAATATTATCGGACTATTATTTGAACCCTGAAACTGAAATGCCGCAGTCTGAGCAAGAGATGTCTTGCCAACGCCACGATATCCGTGAATAAATACCTGCCGGCCGGGCGCATACAAAGCCTTTCGGATGTCAACAAGGTGTTTATCTCGGCCCTTGAGAAACTCAGGGGATTGGATTGCTCGCGAGGGAGACAGATACTTGTTAAGAATGGAAGCGAAATCGGTTTCGGACCGATCGTGGAGGGCCATTGATATCCCCGTCGCGATTATGCGGCACACCAAGGATGGCTCGGTGGGCACCCCACCTTCCGCAACGGTTTTAGTTCAGCACGGTCGGCCCTATTGCGCATCAGGAAACTATAGATATGGGGGGTGTGGCGGGTCATCACCGACTATCTGTGGGGCATCCAGCGTCTCGACGATGATGCGCGCCTTGGCCCTGCCTTCGAGGACCAGGGCGCGGAGTTGACGGTATTGGTCCAGGTCGATGTGGGCAACATCATACTCGGCCATCCCGGCAACTCCACCACCCTGCGCGTTCATCACTTGGCCGCTTTCTGGCCGATGCCGTTGCCGGCCACAGCGCCGACCGTCCGCTTCAACTCCCTCCGGCGCGTGGAGATGATCGCGACCAACTGCCGGTCCAACTCGCCGGCCAACGCGGCCTTCTTGACCTGCTCCAGGATGGGGATCACCTTGTCCATCGTCCCTACGGCGATGGTCGGTTTGTTCTGCTTGATCTCCACCGGCTTGTTGGCGTAGCGGATTTCCAGGAAGACCTGACCGGCCTTGTCCTTCCACCACCAGGGACGGAACCGCACCGGCACCGTGGTTTCCTGACGGTGGCCTTCACTATTAGTGATGAAGCGGGAAGCCGTCCGTTTGAACGGTTCGCCCTTCTGCTCTGCCTGAACGGCGGCGATCTGGAGGTCAATGGCGTCCACCAGTTTGGAGCGAAAGCCCTGTTCGCGATTGACGCCCTTTTGACGGCCGGCATCGGTCAGGGTAAGATTATCAAGGATGGGCATTGGTATTCTCCTAATGTTCCAATGCCTGGATGCTACAGCCTTGGTTGGACCGATCAATGGTTCAATGGAACTTCTTTCTGAGTTTACTATGCTCGGTTGTGTCAATCGTGGGAGCCGTGGTGCCAACCGGGTCAACAGGGCCGCCACGCTTTCCGGAGCGTCCGTGGCGTGTGCTGGACTATGGGGGCGCTATGCTGACACACTGGATAGGCCAACGCACTGGCCGCGTTTCGGCCAAAGCACCCGGCCACTTGTGTTAGCGAACGGCCACTTGCCTAACCCATAGCGTTCCGCTATATTTTTCCAATGAGGACGATAACCTACAGCAAGGACGCCATCAGGACGCTGCGGCGTTTACCAGCCAACGTCTCGGCGCTGATCGTCTCCAAGATCGAGCAGTTCGCAAATGACCCCGTGTCGCTCGGCAATAACCTGAAGGCGCTCAAAGGGCGCGCTGGAGAGTTTCGTCTTCGTGTCGGCGATTGGCGGGTTATAATGAATGACAACGGTGTGGTGATTGCCGTCATCAAGGTTGGACCAAGAGGTTCAGTATACGAGGATTGATGCCAATGTCCGTCCAGTTCATCGAAACCGCTTCAGGTCGCTTGGCGGTCTTACCTGAAGCAGAATATCGGCGACTCTCCGAAGCCTATGAAGACGCAGAAGCTGGCTCGATTATTGACCGCTTCCGTGAAAGGCTTGCCTCCGGGGAAGAAGAGTTGATCCCGGCCAGTGTTGTAAACAGGCTTTTGACAGGCAACAATCCTGTCCGTATCTGGCGGGAACATCGCGGACTGAAGACCGGGGAACTGGCCGAAGCGGCGGGGCTGTCTCAGGCTTATGTCAGTCAGATCGAAGCCGGAAAGCGCGAAGGGTCAATCGCCGCTATGAAGGCGATTTCCAAGGCGCTGAACTTGAACATTGACGATCTCGTATGATCACTGCCGACGAAGCGTGGGGCCTTGTTCCCACTAATAGTGGAGCCCCAACAGCCCAACAGGGCCGTGGCCGCTGTCCGGCTGCGGCCGGCGCGTTCGGGGGCCTGGGGCGCGACCAGCACACTGCCCAACATTCAGCGCACTGGCACGCGCTCAATCATTGGTTGAATGGCCCTCTCGAACAGCGTAGGGGCTGGGCACTGCCCCACAGCACGCAGGAGCCCAGCCAATGTCCTTCACTAATAGTGAGAAAATCCAAGCCTTGAACGATCGCTTCAGGCAATCCTTCCAGGGTGGTTCCGTTATGATGACCCGTGGTATCCAGGCCCTTGGTGAACAAGCCGTAGCCGATATCCTCAATAAAGTTCGCACCTTCAACGCCTTTACACCCGACAATGACCCCTACGGAGAGCACGACTTCGGATCGTTCACACACGATGGTCAGAAAGTCTTTTGGAAACTCGATTATTTTGACCTAAAAGGAGAGTTTGCCTCTCCCAATCCAGCCGATCCGGTCAAGACCAAGCGGGTCTTGACCGTGATGTTGGCCGAGGAATATTAGATCATCCGTGCCGTGATCTGAGCCTTGCTATCACATCCGAATGGCTAAATACTGGCGGGGTGGTCATTATGTCATCCTGCTCCTGGGAAATACCGGCTGTGTCGTTGTTCAACAGCCGGTATTTTATTCCCGAGTTTGTTTTTCGGCATTCCACCAATCGCCCCTCCAGCTTCTTCATTTCCGTTCCAAATCGCTTTGCCGTATATACTCCATTGCCATATCGACTACGATACCACGGCAGGAAGTTCTCAACATAGAGCAGGCTGCTTCCCTTCCAACCCTTCCAACCTTTATCGAACTCGATATAGTAATCCCGCTGATCATCCAATACCCATTGCTCGATAAGCGTCTTCTGGCGGAACTCCTCCTGCTTGCCCTTGGTATATTCCTTGAACGGCTTGAGTGGATCGACGCTGGTCTCGTCAACGCTTTTCCACAGGCCAAGGTAATCAATCCCATTGATCACAGACCATCCGGCTTCGTCAAGGTTTGCCCAGTTCAGTTGGATGAAGCGTCGCATCCCCGTGGTGTCTCTGATCAGTTCATCCAAGGTCTTGTTGGAGGCTCCGATCAAGCTCGCCGAGTTTGTTTCGTTGAAATCATCGCTGGTGAACATAATACGGCCCGATATGGTGGTCTTAGTGATCACATTCTTTAGGGCGTCAACGTCAGTCTTCTCATAGCCTTCCATCTCGTCAACAATCAGCACCCAACGCTTCCAGAGTTGTCGGTTGCGGCTGTCCGTGATTTCCTTCAGGTTCGGGTAGGAGACGTTCTCGGCAATGGGGCCGACGAACCGTTGAATGAACTGGGTCTTGCCCGTGCCCTGGGCACCGTGGAGCACGGGCATTATGTGGTCGAACACCGGCAAGCCGACCATCTTGCGCTTGACCTGCCAGATGAACTTGCGCACCACGGCAATGGTGTAGTCCAATGGGTCATCCTCTGTGAAGCAGGTTCCGGCCAGCTTTTGCCATTCGTCGGCCCGAGCATTGCCGTCATACTGGACCGCCTGTTTCAGGCTCTCTCGACGACGGATCGAGTTGTCCGACAGGTATTGGGTAAAGGCGTAGTTGATGATCCGCTCTTTGTAGCCCAGATTGAGTTCTTCGTTGAGCAGTTGTAGCCTGACCCTAATGGCGTCTGTCGCCTCAAGCGTCGGGTCAGTGGACTTCCCAAGGAAGTTATTCAGTAAGATTTCGATGCCGTTGTGGCTGATATACTGCTCTACCAGTTCGGATGCCGTGGCAGGTATTCTACCGATACGCTCGATGATCTTGATATCTCAAAGCGCCTTGTTGCGCAGGTCATTGAGCTTTGTCAGGGCCTTTCGTGCTTCCGATAGCTGGCGCTCAAGTTGCCGCTTGTTCCGCTCTCGTAGGTTCTCGGCAATGTGCTGGTTATCGTGCGCCAGTGATTGCTCAATCCGCATGATCTCGGCTTCAATGTTGGCAATGTCGGCGTCAATATGGCGCACTTCATCGTAAATGGTGAGAGTATTCTCCGTTGCTGTAGAATTACGGTGACAGAATTACGGTGACAGTGCACTAAATTAAGATTACGATGATAGCGTCAATCCTGCGCTTGATCGACAAGGCCGGCGCGAAGCGGGTTGAAGGCGACGTAG
>CAIXKV010000107.1 GCA_903920145.1 uncultured Rhodospirillales bacterium | reverse complement strand
GGTGACGGTATTGGCACTCTTGACCCGCACCGGCAGTCCCGCCACCAGCGCCGCCGGGGCCGGCGAGAGCGTGACCGCCAGCGCATTCACCGCCCCGGTATCAACCGCAAAGTTGCCGGATTGAGCCTGGATCGCCGCCGGCACCGCTGGCAGCTTGGGGGTGATGAATGGCGCCCCGGCCACGGCGGCAATGTTGCCGGCGGTGATGGTGCTGGTCCCATAAGCCACCGTCACCACATAAAGCGGGACATAGCCGGGATCGGCGGCGGGCGTGATCTGGCTGCCGGCTGCCGCTGCCACTCCGGCCTTGGCCTGGACCGCAATCATCCCCTGCCGGGTGGTGTTCTGAGCCGCGCCGCTGTTGTTCGGGCCGCTGTAGGCTTGGCTGGGGTTGCTGGCGTTGTAATAAGGCAGTACCGTTGCGCCGCCGTCTTGGTCCAGATAGGCCGCTTCAATCAGGTAATTGATGGCATAGCCGACGGTGCCCGGCGGCGTCAGCGTCAGCGTGGTCGGCGCCAGTTGGATGCCCTGCTTGACGATGCTGTCGGTGGTGTCCGCTGGCAACGAGCTATAGGCGCTGGCATCGACGGGCTCGACCGCATACAGCGAGCCCTGTCCAATCGTCACCGACAGGCTGGCGGGCGTGGTGGGGGTACAGGCCAGCCCATCCACCACCGTTGACGGGCCCAACACCGCCTGACAGGCCATGGCCAAGCCAATCAAAGCATCCTTTTGCGCATGCAACAGGTCGGTCTCCAAGGGAATTTGCCCTGGGTAGACAATTTGACGATCCATGAAGGGGTGTCCTTGACAAAAAAAAGCCCGCCGAGGCGGCGGGCCGGGATGAGGGGGCAGGATTCGTAATGGACGCCAGAGCGTGCTATTTTGGCGGCGAGACGCAGGAGAACACCCTATGACCGCCGTTCCATTCGATACTCTCAAGCTGGCCCGCACACTGCGTGATCGAGCACATATGACCCAGGAGCAGGCAGAGGGCGTTTCCGATGCTTTGGCCGAGGCCATGTCGGGAGCCGATCTGGTCACAAAAGAACACCTGGACAACAGGTTGCGCGATCTTGAACAGCGCCTAACCATCAAGTTGGGTGCCATGCTGGCGGCGGGGATTGCGATCGTCGCCACCGTGGTCAAACTGGTTCACTGATACCCTCGAGCCTTGATGGTGACTCATCAAGGCTGCCCTCAGACGCCGGGCGGGCGCCTCCGCGCCCTTGGCTTCGCGTCCACGAGGACGCAGGGTCGCAATCGCGGCCCGAGGACCGGCGATGTGTCATGGTTAAGGCTCGCCGGTATGATTCCAGTACGCAGCATTCAGTTCGACAACCGGGCCCACAGCCTCGCCCCGGCGGGCTTGACGCTGTCGATGGCGGCGTAGAGATCGCTATCGGTAACGGCCCCTTGAACCATGGACAGGCTGGCATATTGGAGCTTCCCGGCCACGCCATAGCCGCCCGCCGGGCCGCCATAGCCGTTGACCAAGGGAATCCCGGTTGTGGCCGGGCGATAGGCGGTGATGAAGGCTTGGCCCGGCAGGGACAGCGACCCATAACCGCCGGCCACGCCATAGCCGGTGACGGCACCGACGCCATAGGCGCCGGTATCCAGAGGGCGGGTGGGTTCGAAGATGACCGGCGTTCGCCCGGTAAGCTGAAAGAGGACTTGAACCAGCCCGGCACGGGTGGCCCTGGGACGAATGATCTCGGCCAGAATGCGGGTTTGCAGACTGCTATCGGTTTCTCCGATTTTGCGCACCAGCCGCCCGGCGAAGAAGTCCCAGGCGATCAGATCCAGAAAGCCGCCCGACGCGGTTTTGATCCGGGTTTGAGCGATGACCTGTTGCAACAGGGTATACGCGGCGGCATGGCCGGTGCCGAGCCCCGCCAGCACCCCGCCCACCAACGGACTGGCAGCCGTATCGCCGAACCACGGCGGCAGGACGCTGCGCAGCCGGGCGGCCACATCGTGAGGATCTCCGGTGGCCATGAGTAGAGTCTCCTTAACAAAAAGATCGGGATTCGTAACGGACGGCAGAGCGTGCTATTTTAGCGGTAGGCCGCAGGAGAACACCTTATGACCGCCGTCGCCTTCGATACCCTGAAACTGGCTCGCACTCTGCGGGACACAGCACACATGACGCAGGAACAAGCCGAGGGCATTTCCAATGCGCTTGCCGAAGCGATGTCCGGGGCCGAACTTGCCACCAAGCACGATCTGACCGACGTCAGAACGGAACTGAAGGCCGACATTCATCTCCTCGAACGCGACCTGAAAATCTGGTTCGGCAAGATGATGGCCTGGCAACTCACGGCGATCGCCGCATTGCTGGCGATCGCCACTGCGGCTATTAAGCTGTTATAGCGGCCCATCAATTCACCGTGATGGTACCGGCCCGGATCACCTGTTGAGGGGTTGCCACCAAGTCTGCTGTGCTGCCGTTCAACAACAGGCCGGTGACATTGGCCACTCCCGGCACCCCCCAGGCCACCGCTGCCAATTGCGAATAGGGCAGCACGGCCCCCAATCCCAAGCCACAGATCAAGACGCCAAGAGCATTGGCGACGGCAGCCGACACCGTGGCGTGGCTGTATCCGGTCGCCGCCACCACGGTCAGGCTGGGGTTAGCGGTCAGAACGGTTGGCCCGAACACCGCCCAACTGGTCCCCACGGGCCGGATCGCGTCAATGGCCGTCGCCACCGCCGTCAACAGGCTTTTGGGCGGATTGCCGCTGCCATCATCCACCACCACATAAAACGAGCCCGCCTGGGCCTGCCCGGCATAATTGACGGCTTCGGTGACAGTGTAAGACAGCCCTTGCTGAACCGAGGCGATAGCCGCACCGATCGCGGTCTTGGTGGCCTTGGCCAAGCTGGCGATATACAGCGAAAACCGCGTCCGCAAAGCGGCGTCACTCTCGGCGTCCGCCCCATTCACCAACGGAGCCGCGTTGGTCACGGTATCAACGCCAATGATTGCCATCGGCATCGACGAGATCGCTCCGATCACCACATTGCCTGCCGCTCCGGCGATTACAGCCTGAACCGGCACGGTGAGAGACACCACTCCCGCCGCCAGCCCGTACCCCCCCAGCGAGGCCGAATAGGCGCTGTTGGTGGTGTCGAGCGTGACCGTGAAGTGTTGGCTGAAATCGGCGGTTTGAACCAGCGTTCCCACCGGGATTACAGCCTGTATCGCCGAGACATTCCTCGAAAACGTCACCTGTCCGGTCGCAGGAATCGCCGCCAGCCGCGTAACAGTATAATCGGCCACCCAGCTATCCAGGTCGGAGCCACTACTGGTCGCAGCACGCGTGGTACTAAGAACCTGGATAATCAAGCCCTGAAGCCATAATAGAACTCCGGCATTGCCTTCGGCAATCGAGCGCAGAATAGACCCAACCGAAAAATCAAGTAATGGTGAAGCCACTCCTTGAATGGCAGTTGCCTGATTGGATACAAGCTGATCGAAGGTTTGTACATTAAGAGTTGTCATTTTTTACTCCATTAAAACGACAAAAGCCCTCCACTTTTCAGAGGAGAGCTATACGGAACAGGGATAGAGGTATGATGCCGGCGAGCCTTGATACTGACATCGCCGGTATCGGGCCGCGACAGCGGCCCCGCGCGCCCATGCGCCAAAACCAAGGGCCCGAGGCACGGCCTTGATGGGTTCACATCAAGGTTCGATAGCACTAAAGCTTACGGCAGGTTAAAATTGAGCGTTGTTTGCGCCCCATTATCAGCATCGACGTAGGAGATCGTCACAAAGACGCCGTTGGCAATAGGATGAACCATAATCACCGGAGCCGGGTCCGATGCAACCACGGCCTCCAGGGCAAGCTGATTACGGATCACTGCGGTAATAGCACCCGTATCCAAGGTCTGGCCGACCAGAGCCGGCAAGCCACCGCCATAATCAGTTTGCCAAATATAAGTTCCTGGCGACGTCAGCAATCGCCGCAGAACCCGCTGTTGCCCCTGAATCGTCCCGTCCACCGATTGAAGATCACCACTGGACCCATGATTCAAGTCGTTGCCGATCATGTGGTAAAGGTCAACCATCGCCCTAATTTCCCTTCAAGACTTGCGTCAGATGCCCCTGCCCCATTTGCTGATTGGGCGTACTGGTGCTGCTAGAACCGGAAGCCACACCACCATGGGTATGGCCATTAAAAAGACCAACCAAAGCATCGGTCACCAACTGGTGGAGTTGTTGACCGACGTTGCCAACATCCAATTCGACATTGCTATTTATGGAAACTTTACCGTCATTGGTCAATTTTAAGAAGGCTCCTGTTTGATGAACCAACCAGAATTCCCCTGAATTAACGGCTAACGGTTTGGCCTGATTCGAATAAGCTCGTAAACAGACCAGCCCCGTTCCCAAACCCCCTTCCTGGAAATGAACTTGAACTTGATCGCCTTGGGCCGGTGGGCAATACAATCCCCAGCCATTGCCTGGCCATGGCGTCATCACCGGCAGCCAACCCGAAAGTTTATTTTCAGGCTGAAACAAAACTCGAGCCGTATATTCATTGGGGTTATAGCTCTCGACAATCGCTAATCGTGTCATAGCCAACCCCGCGACCGCATCGTCGCCATCACGACGCGCCCTGTTAAACATTTTCATGTTTTTCTCCACAGACTCATGGATGATGAGATTTGGAATGGGAGCGGCGAGCCGTAACCCGCGAACCTGAAGGATGCTCCCTTCAAGCGATGACGATGGTCTGTGCAGGGCTCTGTTAAAACGCAAAAAACCCGGCAGCGGTCCCCCGCTCCAGGCTTTCAATGCAACACACCCTCGTTCCCACGTCTCGCGACCGTATCTTTTTCTAGTCGTTATCGCGCCAAGCCGTCAAGCGAGAAAATGTCTCTCACGATTTTTTTTTGATCTCATCCGCACATCAAACACCGGAAAACCCCTCGCTCATAGGGTAAGCTCTCTGTGGCGGCGGTTAAATCGGCGAGGTCCAAATGCGCAAAGCCCTTGTGATCGTTCGAGCTGGCGATACGTCTCTCCATGAGAGCTGGCTGGCTGGCGAACAGGACCGTCAGTGGGATTTGCTGGTCAATTATTTTGGAGACGATCCCAATCGCTTTCGACACGGTGATGTCCGCCGGATTGACAGCAAGGGGCCAAAATGGCCGGCACTTTATGAATTAATAACAGAATTATCCGATGATATTCGAGCGTATGATTATGTTTGGCTGCCCGATGATGATTTAGCCTGCGATCAAAATACTATTAATAAATTTTTTAATATCTGCCGTGATTATAATTTAGAATTATCACAACCAGCACTCTCTTCTGATAGCCATCTTGGACATGCCATTACCTTGCGCAATCACTCTTTTCAACTCCGCTTTACGAATTTCGTCGAAATCATGGCGCCGTGTTTTAGTGCTGATTTCCTTTGTCGTTGTACTCCCAGCTTCGGCGAAAACCTTAGTGGATGGGGCCTTGACTATTTGTGGCCGTCTTGGGTGACGGACGCCAGTCGAATTGCCATCATCGATGCGACCAGCATTCGACATACCCGGCCCGTTGGCGGGCCGAATTATCGGGTTTTGGCCGAGCACGGCATAACCGCCCGTGACGAGTTATTGGCCTTGGTCGCCAAATATGGCATCCCAGCGGCGACGCGACTCGTGACCGGCGGCATCACCACCGATGGCCGGCGCTTATCGGCCTCAGATGACAGCCACCCGGCCTTGGTGGCAGCCCTGATTGCCGGATATCTCCCGGAATTGGGTGGCAACGCCTCGGAACTGCTCCGGTTGATCGAGCCCAATCTTTCACTGCTGCCACCAGCAACCTGGACTCCGGAACGATATCAAGCCTCATGATGAGCAACCCCGATGTCATCATCGTCGGCGCCGGCCTGTTCGGCCTAACCATGGCCGAGCGGGTGGCAACAGAACTTGGCTTACGGGTGTTAATTCTGGAGCGGCGCCCCCATCTAGGCGGCAATTGCTACAGTGAAATCGACCCCGAGACGGGGATCGAGAGACATCGTTACGGCTCTCACATCTTCCATTGCAACGACGATGACATCTGGAAATATGTCCATCGTTTTTCCCGATTTAACGATTATCGTCATCATGTCTGGACGATTCATCGTGGCCGCGTGTTTTCCATGCCTATCAATCTTAGTACTATCTGTGCCTTTTATGGCCGATTTTTGTCACCTGACCAAGCACGCTGTTTAATTGCCGAAGAGGCATCGGAGTTGGGAAGCCGAATACCGCAAACTTTTGAGGAGAAAGCGATCTCATCAATCGGTCGTCCTCTCTATGAAGCCTTGATTCGTGGCTATACTCTTAAACAGTGGGATACAGATCCACAACTTTTACCAGCAGAAATCATTTCGCGACTACCAGTTCGTTATAATTTTGATAATAGTTATTTTAATGACCGCTATCAAGGAATTCCTATTGATGGTTATACGGCATGGTTAAGCCGAATGATCGTCAATCCAAACATTGATATTCAATTAAATACCGATTTTTTCTCAATACGTGAGCAATTACTACGTCATAGACTTTTAATCTATACAGGCCCTTTGGATCGCTATTTCAATTATGACTGCGGTCGATTGGGCTGGCGGGCCGTGCGCATGGAATCGGCCGTGGTGGCAACGGGCGACTTTCAAGGAACGTCCGTCGTCAATTATGCCGACTCAGACATTCCCTGGACTCGTATTCATGAATTCCGCCACTACCACCCCGAACGCCATTATCCCCATGACCGCTCGGCCATTGTCCGGGAATTTTCCTGCCCCCCCAGCCCCGATGCTGACCCTGCCTACCCGATTCGCACCGAAGATAACCGCCGCCTGTTTGGCCTTTACCGAGACCGAGCCCGCGCTGAATCAGGAACAATCTTCGGCGGCAGGCTCGGCACATACCGCTACCTTGACATGCACCAAGCCATCGGCGCCGCCCTAAAGTCCTTCAATACCGCCGTCCGCCCCCGTTTGCAGGGGCAACCAACTTCTGGAAGCAATCTGGAATCAGAATAAGCAGGGGGCCGACGCTTCGCCGCAACGGCCCCGATTGTGGGCCGACTCAGTGCTGGGCTAACCAGTTGCCAATCAGACCACCAGCCACCGTACCGACAAACACCACGGCCCCTTTACCAAGATTGGCCAACGCCGAAGAGCTGATGACGTTGGCGCTAAACACCGTGGCCACCACAGTACCGCCGATCGCGGCCAAGCCAATGGCCAACAACCGCCGGGAGTCGTCAAAAACCGACGGCGCCGGAGCGGCATCGGCCGGCTTGGTTGCTGCCGCAGCCCCATCGGCGGCCTTCACTGTTTGTTGCGGTGCGGGTTTGGCCGGCGACGTCTGGGCATAGCCCGCCGCAGACCCCAAACCGAACAGAATCACCAAAACCAAGAAAACCAGTCTGCGCACGGTCCCCCCCATCACCGGACCAGCCGGCTCTAAGCCTATCGCGGCACCGCGAGTTCTGCCTCCCGGTTCCAGTCAAGGCTATACCATCTTTCCCCGCTCACTCAAGAGGATCCTCACCCCTGTTTCCGTTGACGGATATCGATGGTGGATGCAATGGTAAATAGACAGTAAAAATAGATCCTTGTCCCAATTCGCTTTGAACCATTACACGCCCACCATGCAAACGAACTACACTGCGAACAATGTAAAGACCGACACCACTGCCACGAAATCCTGCTGAATTGCTTGCTCTAAAATAAGGTTCAAATAATTTCAATTGATCATCAGCCGGTATTCCAATTCCATAATCTTGAATAGAAATTACGGCAAAGTTATTTTCATATTTACCACTAATATTAATAATAGACTTATCTGATGAATATTTTACAGCATTGGCAATAATATTATCAAACACATAAGTCAATAAATTTCGATCTCCTTGAATGATTGACGGTAAATCTAATAATATTTCGACAATTCGGTGATTTGGCGCCGCGCGTGCGCGCTGGCGACAAACTTCGCGAATCAAAATGCGTAAGTCTACCGACTCGACATGAAGCACAATTTTATTTTCCTGAGCCCGCGATGAATACAGAACAGCCTCAATCAATGCAACCATTCTAGTTACGGATTCGCGAATCACACCTGCGCATTTTGCGATTTCTTCCGGGGCAATATGATCACTATTATCAATCATCTGACACGCCTCGCCTTCAATCACGGCAAGAGGCATGCGAAATTCGTGCGAAATCATCGAAACAAACGCGCGTTGGGTGGCCGACGCATCCTTCTCGGCGATCAAAGCATCAGCTAATGTTTGCGCCAAAGTGACACGAATATAAACCATAACCCCAGTAATAATAACAGTAATTACCGAAAGAAAGCGATTCGCTGCAAATACTAATAAGTCATCACGCACAGGTAACGGAATAAAACACCCAACAATAATCAAAACAACTGATATGCCGATAATGGTTACTTGAAGAACTCGATCTCTAACAAAAAAACACATTAACGTTGGTAACGTATAGAGAAACCCTATTGAAACATCATCTTCAACAATAAATACATCAAGAAAAAATATTGCAATCTGGATTGTAACAATTAAAAAGAACCAGCGGATACCGATTCTAGTCCTCATGATTACCGAGTCCCTTTATCATTAAGGCCTATATCAATTGTCGGTTTTTACTTACCGCTACAATCAACCTTGAGTAAAATGCTCAATCTTGCGATTTTCGCAGCGCATACCCTCGGCATCGTGTACACCATAGACAAGTGACGAATGGCCGTCGAGTCCGTCGCCGCAATTTTGCCAGGATATCTCGCCAAGGTCAGACCACGGCCGAACGCGATCATCTTCGGGAAAACTGTGGGCGCCGGGCCAAATGTGCGCGACGCTGTTCGGCCCGAAACCTTACGCTCCCAGCAACCCAGATAAGGGGCCTTGAGGACGATGCCTACGATTTTCGCCACACACAATGGTTTTATCGTTAACAATGCCGTGGTTGGGCACCCTCCCGGCGCGCCACCCGCGATAGCTGCATCGGCTTCCCTTGATTCGAATGCTGCCCCCCCCCCTTCCGAGACTGACGGCCCCAAGGAAAGCGGTCTGGGTGGCGAGATTGGGGAAATCGCCGCCGCCATTAATGCCGTTGGCTGGAACCATAACCAGGTTCCGCTCGATGAGCGGACCCCGCCCGAGGAACGCTTGTTCGAACAATCCCAGCGGGTCGCCGATGAGCCTTCGGGACTGGGCGGCCAAATCGGGGAGTTGACGGCAGCGATCAACGCCGTTGGCTGGAATCACTTCCAGGTTCCGGTTGACGAGCGCACCCCGCCCCAGGAAAAACTGTAACCCCTTTCGGTGATCGGGGCGTCGCGGTCTGCGCCCCGGTCGACCGGGAGAACATCGAAAAGCGTCCATCGGTCGCGCCGGCCCACGGAATCATGGCGCCGCCATGGCTTGGCCGTTATACAGGGCCGCCACTCTGTCATGGCGATGCCAACCCGCAAGGCCGCTTTCTTTCATGGCTCCTCCTCCTCTGCTCGCCCTTCAGGGCGCCACCATCACCTTTGGCGGTCGACCGCTGTTCGAGGCCGTTGATGTGGCCATTGGTCGCGGCGATAAGCTGTGCCTGGTTGGCCGCAACGGCTCCGGAAAATCGACCTTGCTGCGCCTGTTGGCCGGGGAAAATCCCCCCGATGGTGGCGAGCGTTTCATACAGCCGGGCTGCCGAATCGGCACCCTGCCCCAGGAACCGGATATCACCGGCTTTTCGACCGTCCACGACTTTGTGGCGGCGGGGCTCCCGGCGGGGGATGAAAGCGCGTTACATCGGGTCGATGCCGTGCTTGACCGGCTGCAACTGGTTCCTGAACGCCCATTGACGGTGCTATCGGGAGGAAAGTTGCGGCGAACCGCTCTGGCACGAGCTTTGGTTGGGAATCCTGACGTGTTGTTGCTGGACGAACCCACCAACCACCTGGACCTGCCCACTATCGAATGGCTGGAAACCGAATTGCTGGCGTTCCGGGGCGGCCTGCTGGTGATCAGCCATGACCGGGCCTTTCTGACTCGACTGGCCCGGCGGGTTTGGTGGCTGGATCGCGGTCAAGTGCGCCAATCCGATCGGCCTTTTGCCGAGTTTGAGGCTTGGCAAGCCGAGCGATTCGCCGCCGACGAAGAGGCTGCCCATAAACTCGACCGTAAAATTGTTTCGGAAACCCTGTGGATGCGCGAGGGCCTGAGCGCCCGCCGGACCCGCAACATGGGCCGGGTTCGCGCCCTTCAGGATCTGCGCCAAAACCGCGCCGATCATGTGGCTGGAGGCCGTCAAGTTCGCATGGCCATCGCCGAAAGTGAGACCGGCGGGCGGTTGGTGATCGAGGCCGAGCGGATTTCCAAGAGCTTTGAGACGTCCCAGGGCCACCGCCCCATGGTCCAGGACTTTTCCACCCGCATCTTACGCGGCGATCGGGTGGGTGTCATTGGCCGCAATGGTGCGGGAAAAACCACTCTGCTCAAGCTGTTGACAGGTCGATTGGAACCGGATTCCGGAACGGTGCGGCTGTCTTCGACATTGGAACCGGCTTATTTCGATCAAAAGCGAGCCGCGCTAGACCCTGAAGCCGGGTTGCGGCAGGTTTTATGCCCCTTCGGCGGCGACAGCGTCATGGTCAATGGCAAACCACGCCATGTTGCCTCCTACCTCAAAGATTTTCTTTTCGATAGCCGTCAGCTTGATAGCCCGGTGCGAACGTTATCTGGCGGCGAGCGCAATCGATTATTGCTGGCTCTCCTGTTCGCTCGTCCGTCCAATCTGCTGATCATGGACGAGCCGACCAACGACTTGGATATGGACACTCTCGATCTCCTTCAAGAGGTGTTAAGCGACTACCAAGGTACACTCCTGCTGGTCAGCCATGACCGAGATTTCCTAGATCGACTGGTGACCTCGACCATTGCCGTGGAAGGGGATGGTGTGGTTGCCGAATATACCGGCGGCTATAGCGACTACATCCGCCAGCGCCCACCACCGCCGTCGACCGCTTCGACTTCCCTCAAGCCCACACGCCCGACCGGAACCGAAGCCCTGCCGACCACCAAAACCAAACGCAAACTGGGCTATCGGCAGCAGCGGGAATTGGATCAATTACCCGAGCGTATCGACACGCTAATGCGTGCGATCGCGGTTTTGACCGAACAGGTGGCTGATCCCACCTTATTCCGCCGAGATCAGGCGGCCTTTTCCCGCCTCTCCGCCGAGTTAGAGGCCCGCCAAGCTGAATTGGCGGTTGCCGAAGAGAGCTGGCTCGAGCTGGAGGCCCTGCGTGAAGAATTGGAGCGGGGATGAAGCCGAGCGGGGGGCTCCCAGCGTCTGGGCAGCCTTAATGCTGACACATCGCCGGTATCGGGCTGCGGCAGCCTTGATGAGTCACCATCAAGGCCCGGATGGTATGATACCGGCGAGCCCTGATACTGACACGTCGCCGGTCCTCGGGCCGCGACGGCGGCCCCGCGCGCCCATGCGCGCGAAGCCAAGGGCGCAGAGGCGCCCGCCCGGCGTCTGAGGGCAGCCTTGATGAGTCACCATCAAGGCCCGGATGGTATGATACACACGGTTCTCCTTGACCGTTCCAGCATTCGGCGTACTCTCGGCACAGATTTGGAGGGCTCGGCGCAGCGTCACCGAGTCCGGAAGAGCGGGATTTTGTAGGGAGAATGCGCCAATGAAACCTTTTGCCGTTGTCCTAGCCCTGATGATCGCCTTGGCCCCATTGAGCCGAGCCGAGGCTGGCGCCCCCCTGATGCGAAACGCCATTCAATCCTGCGGCTTTGGCGCGGCGGCGTTGGCGGCCACCACTTACTATGGATTGACGCCAGTGCTCGCGACGGGAACATTCACCCTGCCTGTGACCGAAGCCATCGCGACCAACGCTATCATCGGCTGTGGAATCGGCGTTGTCGGCGCGACATCTGCAACCGTTCTCGGCTGGATCTACGATGTGATTTTCTGAGGCAAGCCAACCTGACATTGACCAGGGGCTCGGAAACTTCATTTCGCTAAGACATCGTCGCAGATGCCTGAGGGGCAGATGCCTGAGGGGCAGGTGCCTGAGGGGGGGGTCATCATGAGACCGGCAAGCCATAACAATGACACCCGGCCGGTATTAGGCTGCAACCGCAGCCCCGCGTCCTCGTGGACGCGAAGCCAAGGGCGCGGATGCGCCCGCCCGGCGTCTGAGGGCAGCCTTGATAAGTCACCATCAAGGCCCGATGGTATAAGACGATTGCTGTTGGCGCTGGCCATTCTCTGCATGACCTCCACCGCTAGTCGTGCTGATGATTTTTTCCGTGGCGCTGGCGAGTCTTGTTTCTTTGGCGCTGCGGTCCTTGGGGGATCGGCAGCAGTCGCCCTTTATCCGATGGCGGCCAATGGTGCCACCGGCCTTCCTGTCACCGCCATCGTGATCAGCAATGCGCTTTTTGGCTGCGGGCTGGGTCTGTTAGGCTCGGTTGCAGCCTATGGTTTTGGCGCCCTGTATGATCAGGTCGCGCCCACTGAAACGCTCCCGGAAGACACGCCGCGTCGTCGCGGTTCAGAAACCTGAACATCACGGCGCATTGCGGTCATGATCGAATTGTCCTCACCGAATCATGGGCCGCGCCCCGAGGGTGTGACGGTGGACATCGTGCTGGTCCACTACACTGGCCTGCCCACCGCTGAAATGGCTCTCACCCGCCTGTGCCAGCCCGGCTCCGGCGTCAGCGCCCACTACACCATCGACGAAGATGGCACCATTTACCGCCATGTTCCCGAGCATCGCCGAGCATGGCATGCCGGCGTTGGGTGCTGGCGTGGGTGCCGAGATGTTAACTCGCGATCAATTGGGATCGAGCTGGTGAATCCCGGCCACGAGTGGGGCTACCGCCCTTTCCCGGCGATCCAAATGGCAGCGTTTCGAACCCTGGCCCTGGACATCCTGAAACGCCACTCGATCGCCCCTGATTCGGTGATCGGACACGCTGACATCGCCTGTACCCGCAAAGAAGACCCAGGAGAATTGTTTGACTGGCAAAGCTTGGCTGAAATTGGAATCGGCGTTTGGCCAGAGGTAAAAACAGCCTGCCCTCAGCCAATTTCCCTTGATGACGACACGGTCGGAACTCTGTTAACGGCCTATGGTTACGATGTGGAAACCGCCGGACTTCACCCATGCCTAGCGGCATTCCAACGCCACTTCGACCCGGAAAGACTATCCCAGGGTGTCCAGACGGAAACCCTCGACCGACTGCAAGCCCTTGTTTCAGCAAATATCAAAACCGTTCCATTTAAAACCGCTCCCATAGCGCCGTAATACCGATGGCCCTTTGTCCTGCCTTACCCCACCACCTTACTGATGGCGCTCAACATCGCCTTCATCGACGGGTAGCGATCCCGATGGCTGAGCGCGAGCCCCGTCATGAGAATTCTTTCCAGCTCAGACGGCATCACAATGCCCGAGGCTGAAGGCAAAGCCAAAGCATCCTGTTGAACGCGTTTGGTGGAATCAGGCGGCGGGCGCCCGGTCACTGCACAGTAGAACGTGGCGGACAAGGCATAAACATCGGTCCAGGGCCCTTGCCGGCTGTCCGAGAAATACTGCTCAGGCGGCGCGTAACCCGGTTTAAGAATGACCGTCAAACCGGCCCCAGCATCCCCGGACGCTTCGCGGGCAGCACCGAAGTCTAACAGTTTGGCACCGCCGCTATTACTCATAAAAATATTGTCTGGGCTGATATCTCGATGCACCAATCCCAATTCATGAACACTATGTAATGCTTTCATAATTGGCATTAGGATCGACAGAGCCCGCCGATAGTCGATCCGTCCACCTTGATCAGCAATATACTTTTTCATGGTCTGACCCTGGAGTAACTCCATGACCAGATAGGCAGTCCCATTATCCTCGAAATAATCTTGAACCCCAACGATCTCCCTCACATCCCGTAGTCGGGCCAAAGTCCGTGCTTCGTCCAGGAATTTACGGATACCTTCGGCAAAAGCCTCAGTACGCTCGGGAGTGTAAAGCTGCATCGCATTACCGTTATGCACCCGCGCCACCAGATGCACCGGGAAATACTCTTTAACCGCAACCTTAACCTGAAGCCGATCATCCCACCCTAGATAAGTGGCTCCAAACCCCCCCTGCCCCAACAGCTTTCCGGTGCGATAGCGACCCAGCAACCAAGTTCCTGGCGCTAGATGCAGGCTCGAACGCGGCGTAACGCCCTCTTGATACCCGCACTCTGGGCAGCAAGCAGCGCCCCCCCTGAGAGCAAAACAATGGACACACCGATCTTGTTGCCCTGCTGGTATTGGAGGTGTTGGAGCGGTTGCCGAAGGCGGCGACGCAACCGGAGCCGACGTCGGAACCGGAGCCGATGGTTGGGAACGTGGTGCCGGAGCCGAGCGCGCCATCGGCGGCGCCGTTCGCGTCACATCCAAGGACGACATTGGCAGGGCCGAAGCGGGCGTCGCGGTTCGCGTGACTTCCAAAGACGTTGGAGACGGCGGCGGGGCTACGCGTGCCCTTGGCGGGGCGATTCGCGTCACGTCATCTGCCGCAGCCTGCGGATCAACACCCACCGTCGACATTGGTCGGGCCGCCATCGGATATGGCCCGACCACAGCAGCGGCGGTAACGGTAGCGACCTCTTCGGGAACCTGCCGCAGCACATCGATCACGCCGTAAAATCGCTGCAACTCACCACTTTTAGCACTGACGCCTTCTTTGATCGCCAGCAGTTCGGTTTCGAGACCCGGTTGACGAATCAACTCAAACAGGCGCTGGCGAATCATCAAAAGGGCGCGCGGATCGACGACCAATCCCGACGAAACCAGCTCGGCCAACCGCAGCGCGTGACGGGCCATGGAGGGCATGGCCTGAGCCAACCGTGGCAGTAAGGCTCCTGACAGCAAATACTCTTCGGCAACCCGCTCGACGCTGCGCGCCAACCGATTCCGAGCCTCCACGGGCAACGCACTCGCCGCCACTGCCGCCGCCGCCTGCCTCAACGCCGCCCGCACAGTCGCCAGATCCGATGACCGGAAGATCAGGGCTTCCACCGGAACCTCGTTGCCAAGACAGGCATCCAGGCTGTCCATAATTTCCCGGCCCAGCGCCTCCACCCGGTCCGGCGTGGCCATCGCCGCCAAGTAATGAACCCGCGCGGTCAAATCGCCCAGGCCTTCGCTGATGGCCGTCACAGCGCGCCGCAATCCCCGATTACCGCCCTGATCGAATCGGCGCGCGTAACGATCGGTCAGAACCTCGGCCATGGCCTGCTCACCGACCACACCATTCGGCCCGATCAGGCCGGTAATCAAAATCCGCAGAACCTCATTTTCCCGATCCGGTTGACCGGGCTGTAAGGCCTCGCGCCCCTTCAACTGGCGCCAGATACGCCGAACCACAGACACCCGAGATACTGGCAATCGGTCTTGGCGAAATAATTGGCTCAAAGTTCCCAAGCGGTCAGCTTGACCACCATCGGTTGAAACGCGCCCCTGGATCATCTCCAACAACCGGCACAGCGTCACACCGAGCGTCGCACGGGGCCCGATCAGCTCCCGTTCTGCCGCCACCGTCCACAGAATGTCGCCGATCACCTCGTCAACGGCTTCATAAAGCAGCGGATCCGGGTACAGCCGCAACAGCCCCAACAAATGATCGAGCTTTGGCATCCAGCCGGACAACACGGACAAATCACGAGCCAAAGCCGCTCGCAATAGGGCCGGCCCCACCGGCGCCTCATCGACGGCACCCGCGAGACAAGCCGCCACAGCGCTTAACGACTTGGGAATTTTGGCCAGGGTGGTTTCGGCAACCCGAGACCGCTTGACCACACTCTCAACCGCAGACTGCAACGCCGCCCGCCGGGCCCAGGCATCCTGGCCAAGCAGCTTGCCCTGAAGCATCGCAACGCGGGCCACCGCCGCCTCGACGACCGGCGGCCTTTCCATAACTTGCCGCAACTGGCGATTGCCGTAGAGCACTTCGCTTGCGGTCAAACACAAGGGCTCCATTTGAGGCCGCAATATCTGCGCGATGACGGCTCGACTGTTTGCCCCATCGTAATCTGCTGGCGTTTCACACAGAACCGCTTCGTCGATATTGCCGATGCTCACGGCACCCATTCCAGCGTCCCGCGTCTGGTTCGGCTCTTTCGACAGGACTCGTGTCTCCTCTGCCCGCATGAACAAGACGCCCCGCTACCGATTGCCAGCCCCGAATACTTCAGAACGTAAGTTTTCAGGACGCAACACCACAGACGGAGGAGAATCCCCCGTCCCTGGCCTTTCTAAGTATCGATGCCCTAGCCCATCCGCGTCAAATTAATCCCGAAGCATCGGCGCACTTTTATTCGGGCCCCGATTTGGCCCCTTTTTTTCTGCCTCGCCCTTTCTCGGGCTTCCCGTCCCCACTGCCGCCTGGCAACCAAGTGAAAGGCCGATCCTGAAACACCGAAACCATTGTCTTGACGCGCTCTTCATATTCGCGATCCTGAAGACAACGCTGTTTCAGACTTCGATCGCGACGCACCATGAAGAGTACCTCCTGGCGCGGCGGTAATCGCCGAATCAGTGGCGTCGTTCGCATTCGACCATCCCATTCCATCCGTGCCAACGTCAAAAGTGCTTGACAATACATCACGAACATCCGGCCTTCATTGGCTGCCGGCTCTCGGGACAGAAGGGAAAAAAGATAATAATATCGTCCGTGATGACAATTATCATGAAGCATTTGCACCAAGGATAATCGTTCGTCAGCATATGTCGTAAAGGATACTTTCTGCTCTATTTGAACGCTGCGTATAAAATAATCGCGAGATTCGGTATCAAAAGTAAATGGGCCACGACTGGTTTTAGAGATTTCAGTTCGGTATTGCCGTAAGATCAATCCCAATAATAGCTCCAAACGGCGCCGTTCTTTCTTGGCCTCTGGTGGCAGGGATTCCGGCAGGCGGGACACCAACCGAAAAATCTCCATCAGATCGTAAGGATGCCTGACCTGGGTCACTTTGAAACGTCCGACGTCGCGATATCGCTTCAACAGGCCACTGGCCTCAACATCCCGCGCGGCAGATGACGACACCGAAGCCATAGTGACAGCCAACGCCACTTGAATCCGCCGCACACGCCGCAGCGTCTCCATCGGTCCTCCCCAACCGAATCGCCCGGCCAACCGAACCAGCCCATCTTTCAGGGACTCGCGGGGTGGGCTGTAGTCGGGAACATCGATCAGAGCTAATGGATTTTCCAACACGTCTTCGGGTGGAGGCGCCACCTCCAACGTCAAAGATTGCGGGCGCGCCGGAGCCTGCGACGCCGACACCTCGTTGACATCAGCCGCTGCCGACTCTTCCTGAGCCGATGAAAGATTGGTCGGTATCGCCATGAGCCATGACTGGTTGAACCATCGGCGCCACAACGGCGCGCTTTTCCCATCTCGCCCCCCGTTTAGGATAGACCACCCTCACTCGCAAGATAAAACCGGGTCACGCCCTGCGATCGCTGCCTTGCCTTTTGCATTGCGGTACACGCCGCTGGACTGGTACCCAAAGGCTGGCCATTGTCAGATGGACCAAGGCTTATTCGTTTGGGGGAGGGTTATCCGTATGGCGATTCAGGTCGCACTGAACCATAAGACCACCTACCACTATGACCGGCTGGTGGCGCTGGGTCCGCAAATCGTGCGGCTGCGTCCCGCCCCTCACTGTCGAACGCCAATCCTGAGTTATTCATTAAGAATTTTACCTCGTCAGCATTTCTTAAACTGGCAGCAAGACCCACAATCAAATTATCAGGCCCGCTTGGTCTTCCCGGAACGAACTCGGGAATTTGTAATCGAGATTGATCTCGTTGCTGAAATTGCTTCGATCAATCCATTTGATTTCTTTTTAGAAAGCACCGCAGAAAAAGTTCCTTTTGATTATGATCCGGCCTTATTACGTGAATTACGCCCTTATCTGGAAACCGAGCCCTGCGGCCCGCAGCTTTCCGCTTGGCTAGCCTCGGTTGACCGCACGCCCGTCCGAACCATTGACTTCCTGGTTGCACTCAATAGCCGGTTGCAACAGGAAATCGGCTATGTCATTCGGATGGAACCGGGCGTCCAGAGCTGCGAAGACACGTTGACCCTGGGCACGGGCTCATGTCGCGACTCGGCATGGCTGCTGGTGCAAATCCTACGTCACCTGGGCCTCGCGGCCCGTTTCGTGTCGGGTTATCTGATCCAGTTGGCTCCCGATCAAAAAGCCCTGGACGGCCCTAGCGGAACTGAAATCGACTTTACCGATCTTCACGCCTGGACCGAGGTGTTTCTACCGGGAGCCGGATGGATCGGCCTTGACCCCACTTCGGGCCTTCTGGCCGGTGAAGGCCATATTCCCTTGGCCTGCACTCCCGATGCCAGCAGCGCCGCTCCCGTGACCGGCCTCGTCGATCCGTGCGAAGTCACCTTCGACCACCAGATGAGCATCACCCGCGTCCATGAAGCCCCGCGTGTGACCAAACCTTACACACCCTCCCAGTGGGGGGCCATTGAGGCTTTAGGTCATCGCATCGACGAAGACCTTCAAAAAAGCGACGTCCGCCTGACCATGGGCGGGGAGCCGACCTTCGTCTCGATTGATGACATGGACGCCCCGGAATGGACCATCGCCGCCACCGGCCCAACCAAACGAGGACTGGCCGCCAACCTAACCAACCGGCTGCGCCGCCGCTTCGCTCCCGGTGGCCTGCCTCATTATGGCCAGGGCAAATGGTATCCCGGCGAGTCTCTGCCCCGATGGGCGTTTACGGTCTTCTGGCGACGAGACGGCGACGCCTTGTGGGCAAATGAGGCCCTCCTGGGCGACGAAACCCGCGATTACGGCTTTGGTGTCCGGGAGGCCGAACTGTTCCTGACCACCCTCGCGCGTCGACTCGGGATTAATCCCAAACTGGTGCGAGCCGCCTACGAAGACCCTTGGCACTACCTCAAGCGCGAAAGCCTGTTGCCGGCCAATGTTGACCCGTTGGAAAGCCGCCTTGAGGACAAGGAGGAACGGGAACGCTTGGCGCGGGTCTTTGGCCGGGGCCTGAATGAGCCGGTTGGTTTTGCGCTTCCAATCAATCGCCGCCACGAAGCGCTGGGCCCGGTTTGGCTGTCCAGTTCCTGGCCGCTCCGCCAGGAGCGGTTGTTGCTGGTTCCCGGCGACAGCCCCGTTGGCTTCCGCCTGCCCCTAGGCTCTTTGCCTTGGGTCAATCCCCGTGACGAGCCGGTTTCATGGGAACAAGATCCGTTTGATGAGCGCCGCCCCCTGCCACCGAATCAGGTGCCGTTAAAGCAAGCCACTTCCGGCCCCAGTCGGCCCGAGGCTCTCAGCCGGCAGGCTTGGCAGGGCAGCATGGCTGACGTCCGCACCGATAGTCCTGCCGCCGGGGAGTCGGCCTGGTGGGTGGTGCGAACCGCGATGTGCGTCGAGCCGCGCAACGGTCGATTGTATCTCTTCCTGCCGCCCATGGCCATGTTGGAAGACTTCGTCGCGATGATCACCGCCATCGAAGAAACCGCTATCGAGCTGGATTTGCCAATCCTGATCGAAGGATATACGCCACCGCGCGACCCCCGACTGAATACATTAGCCGTCACCCCGGATCCTGGCGTGATCGAAGTCAACATCCACCCCTCCCATAGCTGGGAAGACTTGGTCCGTAACACCAATGCCTTGTACGAAGAGGCTCGGTTAACTCGACTCGGAACCGAGAAATTCATGCTCGACGGGCGTCACTGCGGCACCGGCGGGGGCAACCACATCGTGCTGGGCGGCGCCACTCCCGCCGACAGCCCGTTCCTGCGTCGCCCTGATCTGTTGCGCAGCCTGATCACCTACTGGCAGCATCACCCGTCGCTGTCATTCCTGTTCTCGGGCATGTTTATCGGGCCGACCAGCCAAGCCCCCCGCGTAGACGAAGCGCGCAATGATACCTTGTACGAACTGGAAATCGCCTTCCAGCAATTGGACAAAGCCGAGCTAAATTGCCCGCCATGGCTGGTGGATCGGGTGTTGCGTCACCTGTTGACTGACCTTCAGGGTAACACCCATCGCGCTGAATTCTGCATCGATAAGCTCTATTCGCCGGACAGTGCCAGCGGTCGCCAAGGGCTGGTCGAGTTCCGCGCTTTTGAAATGCCGCCCCATGCCCAAATGAGCCTGACCCAAGCCCTGGTTCTGCGGGCTCTGGTGGCTAGATTCTGGCGGACCCCCTATCGAGCGCCGCTGGTGCGGTGGGGAACCGAACTGCACGACCGCTTTATGCTGCCCTATTTCGTGCAATTGGATTTTGCCGACGTGTTGGCGGAACTCCGAGACTTTGGTTATCCCATTGACGAAGCGTGGTTTGACTCTCACTTCAACTTCCGCTTCCCCCTCTACGGGGAAATCGTCCAACGGGGCGTTACCCTTGAACTCCGCCAAGCTCTGGAACCCTGGCACGTCCTGGGCGAAGAATTAGGCGCTGGTGGGGCCGCCCGCTATGTGGACAGTTCGGTTGAGCGCCTACAGGTCCGCGTCACCGGCCTGATCGATGGGCGTCACAGCGTGGTCTGTAATGGTCGACGGGTTCCGCTGCATCCCACAGGCATTGAAGGGGAGGCGGTGGCCGGGGTGCGCTATCGGGCTTGGCAGCCCCCCTCCTGCCTCCACCCCACCATCCCGGTGCATTCGCCCCTGGTGTTCGACCTGATCGATTTATGGTCGGGACGGTCACTGGGTGGCTGCACCTATCACGTCTCGCATCCGGGCGGCCTATCCCACGAGCGGTTCCCGATCAATGCCAACGAGGCTGAAGGGCGCCGCTTGGCTCGCTTTATCCCGTTTGGCCACACACCGGGCCCAGTGGCAATTCCCACCGAAAGCCGCAATCACGAGTTCCCCTACACCTTAGACTTGCGTCGGAGTTAACCGAATCTCTGAGTCCCTCCCTTAATCGATGGTCACGATCAATAAGGAGTTCAACCGTGTCTCACCCGAAGCAAAATTTTCTGACGGGACTCGTGTTGGTCGTGACTGTCGTTATCGCCATCGCCGATTTCCTGTTCCCACAGGAAATTGAGATGGATTTCCTATACACTCTACCAATTCTATTATCCATTCGAACTGGACGCAAACAATTGCCAATCTTGGTCGCCGCCATTGCCGTTTCATGGACATTGGCAGTTGATCTTTATCTTGTGGTCAGCACCAGTAGTCTTTCACCTAATTTCCTGACCAATACGATCAACGACCTGTTTGGCATCATTTCGGTGATTACGCTGGCCATATTTGTCTTCCGGCGTATGCAGAAAGAGAGTGATCTGCATAGCATTATCCGCTTTATGGATGGCCGGCTGCGCCCTGACGATAATGTTCGGCTTCATCATATGCGAGAGATGAAACGGATGATGTCTCTTGATGACGTTGCACCGCATTCTTAATTGCAATTATTTGCATATCACTCTCAATCCTAGCGCAAATATACAGACCTCCCGAGCCACAGCAAAAAATCATGGGTGCTATGCGCGCATGATTTCAGAAGACTGGTGACGGCAGTTGCTGATCATGGCTTGACGAGCCTACTCTTTAACTGAGGGCGTGCAGGTTCCGGGTTCAGCCGGTAGGGCGGAAGACGGCCTACGGAGCAGGACGGCGAAAGAATTCGTCGTAGGCCCAAAAAAGGTCGGAGCCGACAGAAGGAGGGCTTCAGGATGACAACGATTTCTTCCGGTGGGTACAACATCGCCACGATGATTCAGCAGGCGACGTCAACCACCACTTCGACCAGCTTACCAGGCATCAGCGGCTTGCTCCAAGGCGCCGTCGGAACCAGCGGCGGCATTATGGGCGCCCTTTCCGGCACCAGCACGACCACCAATAGCGTTAACGTCCTCTCCGCTCTCCCTGGCGGGGGCGGCGCAAGCGGCAGCAGTATCCAGAGCATTCTCAATCAGCAGAAGGTCACAGCCCAGACCAACAGTATCTACGCCAACGTCGCCGCGCATGTCACAGCCTTACAAAATGGCCAAATTCAGCCCACCAACGACTGGGAAAAGGTTACCGATTACGCAGCACAGACCGGCCAGCCGGTTGTGATCACGCTCAACAGCAAGGGGCAAGTCCAAGCACTGCCACAATCCCAGGCCGATTTAAGTAAATATAATATCGATCAGCAGCAGGAAATACAGAAATCTATATCCGATGTTTCGACCATGGCCCAAAAGATTCAGGCCAATGCCAAGAATACCACTTGGCTAAATGATCTCGCTGGTGCTGCCAATGATCTATCCTTAATTCATAGCGATGCGCTTCAGGCTCAGAGCAGTTGGGAACAGCAGGGTTCCCTGTTGATGACCGAGCATCAGCCTTTTAAAATTTCGCTCGATAGCACCGGAAATCTTCAAGTTACGGAACAAGCCACCGATCCGATGACCGACCTTTCGCCCAACCAGCAAAAGCTGTTGCGGGCAGCGGTCCAGACGATTCCCAAGATGATCCGAAGCGATACGCCCACCACAAGTTGGCAAATCGACGCTCAGAGCTACGATAAGTCTGGAACGCCCTACTATCTGGATATTGACCCTGTCACCAACCAAATTTCGGCCAAGGCCAATAGTGCCGCCAACATTACTCCCACCTTTATGAAAACTCCGCCGTATCCAGATATCGGCGATAAGACCCCCTTACTCAAGCAAGCAGCAACCTTTATTCAGAAGAAGCAGGCTTTTTTCCTGGATATAGACACCACAGGAAAGGTGGTTGCTAAGGCTTTGACGGCAACCAATCTTCAGAAATACAACACGACAACGGACAGCACCAGCTCAAATACGCAGATGACTCCAGGTTCCTATCTGTCGATTTACGCGTGATACTGGCGAGCCATGGTTGGCCCGAATGGGGGACGCCCTCGCGCTATGCCTTGCCGCCGTTGGCCTCTGCCCGCCACGCCTGCATTGCTGGCCACGCCATCACCGCCTCGACATACGCTTGACAGGTTGTATCCAGGGGAACTCGGTACGTGTCAAAGCGCGTGCAAACTGGCGCATACATGGCATCGGCAATCGAGAATTGACCCAGCAAAAACGGGCCGCCAGCTCCAAATCGACGACGTAATAAGCCCCAAAGCTCGGTGATCCTGGCGATCTCAACCGCAACCTCTGGGGTTACGGGCAGGAACGCCGGCTTGCGAGTCAGATCCATAGGCAACGCCCGGCGCAATTCAGGAAACCCGCCGTGCATTTCGGTGGCTGCCGCCCGGCCAAAGGCTCGCGCCTCCAGATCTGCCGGCCATAATTGAGCTTCGGGAAAGCGGTCGGCCAGATACTCGCAAATGGCCAGGGATTCCCAGATGGTTATGGCACCATGATGCAGCACCGGCAGCTTACCGGCGGCGGAATGGGTTAGAATTGCGGCCTTGGTTTCGAGGCGACGCAACGGAACCCAAACCTCGTTGAAAGCTGCCCCGGTCTGACGCAACGCCAGCCAGGGCCGCAGGGACCAGGATGAAAAGGCCTTGTCCCCAATGACCAACGTCAAAGCGCCCATGCCACAAGCCCCCTCTTTCCGCTGCTAACGCCAAACCCATGCCAGACTCAGCTTATACCATCGGGCCTTGATGGTGACTCATCAAGGCTGCCCTCAGACGCCGGGCGGGCGCATCCGCGCCCCCCTAAAGTCACACGGGGGCTTCGCGTCCACGAGGACGCGGGGCCGCCGTCGCGGCCCGATACCGGCGATGTGTC
>CAIXKV010000106.1 GCA_903920145.1 uncultured Rhodospirillales bacterium | reverse complement strand
GACACATCGCCGGTATCGGGCCGCGACGGCGGCCCCGCGTCCTCGTGGACGCGAAGCCCCCGTGTGACTTTAGGGGGGCGCGGATGCGCCCGCCCGGCGTCTGAGGGCAGCCTTGATGAGTCACCATCAAGGCCCGATGGTCTGACCGCCGAAGGACGACGGCTCCCTTTGGCCTCGATGGTGACATGACGAACCGCCGTCGGCTTACGGGACGTCACCACCGGCCCGACAGGCCGTCGCGCCTGAGCCTGAGCCTGAGCATCCTCGATTTTGAAAAAAGCCACCATATCGCGCAGGGTGACAGCCTGCCCGGTCATGGATTGCGCCGCTGCCGAGGTCTCCTCGACCAGGGCGGCGTTTTTCTGGGTCATTTCGTCCATGCTGGCGACAGCGGCGTTGATCTCTCCCAAAGCCGACGCCTGCCGCTGACTGGCGGCGGCAATCTCGGTGATCAGCGCCGCAACTTGATGGATCCCCTGGGCAATCCCGCCAAGAGAATCGCCCGCTTTTTGAACCAGTTCGACACCATTTTGAACTTGGTTATCGCTACTGAGAATCAGTGCCTTGATTTCCTTCGACGCCTGAGCCGAACGCTGGGCCAACACCCGCACTTCCTGGGCAACCACAGCAAAGCCCTTACCGGCATCGCCAGCCCGTGCCGCCTCAACCGCCGCATTCAAGGCCAACAGATTGGTCTGAAATGCAATTTCATCGATAACACCGATGATGTCGGTAATTTTGCGTGACGCCTGGGCGATTTCTTTCATGGCGTCGATGGCCGCTCCAGCCACCACGCCGCCTTGTTCCGCCGCCTTCTGGGCGTTTCCAGCCATAGCACTGGCCCGTGCCCCGTTGTCGGCGCCGGCCTGAACGGTTGCGCTCAACGCCTCCATGGATGCTGCGGTTTCCTCCAACGACGAGGCTTGTTCCTCGGTGCGTTCGGACAAGTCGGCAGCTCCAGCCGACACCTCGGCAGCGGCGGTTGAAATGCGTTGAGTGGCATCGCCAATCTGGCCAACGATTTCGGTCAACCGCGCCGATGTGGTGTTGATATCGTTCTTCAAGCCATTGAAGGCGCCCTGATAGTCTTTGGTGATGCGCTGGCTCAGATCGCCCTCGGCCAACGCTTTCATGACCCGCGCGATATCGGTAATGGAGGTTTCAATCGTATCGGTTAAGTGATTGATCCCTTCGCTCATGCTCCGATAAAAACCGTCTTTGCCTGCAAGATCGAGTCGCGAAGCAAGATCGCCATGGGCCACGGACTGGATCAGGGCGGCAATCTCATGCCCTACCGCCTGCTCCCGCTGGCGCTGGGCCTCCACCGTTTCGCGTTCGCGCTCCAAACGCTGTTTCTCGAGATCATCAAGGCGGGCCTTTTCAAGAGCGGCGTTTTTGAACACATGCAGCGCCCGAGCCATGGCGCCCACTTCATCCAGACGATCCTGCTCGTTCACAACGATGCCGGTATCCCCCGTGGCCAAACGCCCCATCAAGGCCACTAGGGCTTCAATGGGTCTCGATATCCCCATTTGCGCCAACCGATAGACCAACAACAACACCAGCAGCGACGCTCCGATGGCAATGCCGAGCGTCACATCATAGGTCTGCCGAGACTCCGCAGTCAGTCCATCGCTCCGGGATTTCACCGCCTGGGAATTCTCACCATTGATGGTGATTAGGGACTGGCGAAACGCCTTCATCGCCGGGTCGACCTTGGCCCGCATACGGGTTACCGCCTCGGCATTCCGGTCATGCAAGGCATCGTCCTCAGCCGTCGCGTATTCGGCCAACATAGCCCGATAGGCTGCAAGAATGGCATCAATTTGCTCGGCTCTTTGGGGAAGAACGGCGGCGGCGGCGGCAATCTGGCCCTCAAAAAAAGTCTTCGTGACTTCGATCTCCGCCGCGATGGCCCGATCCTGGGTGCTGTCGGGCTGTGCGACCAACTTGTATAAAAGGCCATTCAGATCGCCCGCCCCCCGGTTAGCCCGTGCGAAAGCAACCGCCGCCTGGGACTCGTGCTCCAGCAAGTCGGAATAAGCGGTGCTCGTCCACCAAAGAGCATTCACCGCATACAGGCCAATCCCGATCGCCGTCACGGCCATGAGCAATAAAGCAATCAGAAACTTAGTGGTAATCGGCACATTTCGCATACTCAAGCCCCCTTAAAGACCCAAAAGCGAGCCATGCCACCGACTCAAACCAAGGCCACCCAGACGCCAACGGGCCAGACGCCAACGGGCGCATCCCTGGCTTCGCGCGCGCAGAGCCGCAGCCGCAACCCGAAGGCCGGTGATGCGTCATTATCAGGGCTCGCCGGTATCAGAAGCATTACCGGGGCGATTCGGGCGATCCTGCCACGAGCCGATAAAGGCCATGGGCAACCACAGCACCCGCCGCCGCCGCCGCCGCCCCTCCGATCTGGGCCTGGGCCAACATGGTCTGCGTCAAGGGCGGGACAATGGGCCGAGCCGCCGCCGCAACCGCAGCCCCCGGCGGCGCAGAAGCCGCCGCAGGGGCCGCTTGAACCAAACCGGCCATGGCCCGACTGCCAGCCACCCGCGTCACAGTCGCAACATTGCTAAAAGACCGGGCAACCCAGGACACCCAATTGACCACCGGCGGTGCCGCAATGTTGAAGGCAATCACCCCCATGATCGCCCCCAATCCGATGACGTAGGGCGTCAAATCGCGGTTCCCCGGCAGAACGACCTGAACTTCGTCCAATGCCGGCTCCTGAGCGCCAGCCACCGACGGCGGCATCACACTCGCCGTAGCGAGCACGCCCACCACGAGATAAACCACCAGCCTGCGCATGCTTCCTCCGTAACCGGAACCGCCTGGATTCAATTGCCGTACAGCCAGTTGGCAACCCAGCCGCCGATTGCGGCGCTGACCACCGTATAAAGCCGGTTTTGAGCGATCGCCGCCGCCGTTACCATGGCCCCGGTGGTTGCTGCCGGCGCCAGATAGGGCACACCAGAAACGCCGAACGTCGCCATATTATACACGGCCACGCCAGCGACCGCCCCCAACCCGACCACGATCGGATAGAGCGAGCCAGAGCTTTCAACGTCCGGAGGCGCGGCAGGCACAGGCTGCGCCTGAACGGGCACCGACATCAACGACCCGGCCCCGATCAAAAGGATCAGAGCCACCATAACCAGTCTACGCATCCACCAGCTCCTTAGTTCCGCCACACGCGATTATCGGGCGTAGAACCAATTCCCCAACAAACCGCCGATCACGGTCCCGGCGAACACCACCACGCCCTGACCCAGATTGGCCAAGGCGGCGCCGCTGATCATGTTGGTGCTGACCACACTGAGCAAAACCATCCCGGTGACGGCCCCAAGACCAACCGACAACACCCGAGTGGTGTCATCAAGTCGGCTGAATGCCGAAGACGCCGCCGGAGCGGACTGGGTAGCGGGCGGAGCCGCAGGCGGCGACGGCGGCGTCTGTGCCCCCCCCGCAACCGGCAGGAAGCCGATCACCGCGATCAAGGCAACAAGGAGCAATCTGCGCATGGCGACCCCCACAACGAACTAACGCGACGATCGCGACGACCGATCATCGGCGCGTCGCGCCAAAAAACTATTCCGAGCGCGAGGGTACACGGCTTCTCGACAAGCCTCAAGGGCTGGCGGCGTGCGACTCAGGGCAATCGGGTGAACGAGAGAGGTGACAAGGCGGCAAAGTTCTGAATCTATCGGCGGCCTCTGGTTCAGCGGGGAGGTAGCGATGGACGCGACGGGTGCCTTTGGCGAAGCGATTTCTTTTCTTGAGCATTTTCAAAG